>JBPYEZ010000114.1:0-17001 GCA_051984395.1 Acidimicrobiales bacterium
CAGGGTCCCCCCGCTCGTCGGCACGCCACCCGACCGGGCATCGCCGGCCGCCCCGAGGAAGACGTTCGTCGGGTAGGCGCCGAACCGCTCCCCGCCCCCGATGGCGTGGCCGGTCGAGACCGTCCCCGCTTTGGCCGCCGTTCGCCGGTCATGAACCAGACCCGTCGAGACCCCGGCCTCCACCATGGGAGTCCGGCGTTTGGGGGTGCCTTCGGCGTCGAACGCCAAGCCGACCGCCCGGTCATCGGTGGCGTCGTCCCAGAGGCTCAGGGCCGAGTCGAGCTGTGCCTCACCGAGGTGCACGAACGACCGCCCGTCGGCGTGCATCTTGGCGTTGAAGCCGAAGCCCACCAGGAACTGGCAGATGTCGGCCACGCAGGTCGGCTCCAGGATCACCTCGTACTGGCCCGGCGGCAGCTCGATCGCGTCCGCGCCCAGCGCCGCCCGGGCAGCGGCATCCGAACCCGCTCTGACTCCGTCCAGCGAAGCCAGGTCGACAGCCGTCTGTGAGCCGCTGCCGTCGGCGGAACCCTGCCGGAGGACGCCGTCGATCGTGGCCTGCGTGGAACGGCCGGTGAGCCGCTGGCCGTCGCTGTTGGCGAAGCCGACCACCTCGCTGGTCGTCTGGCAGTACCCCGCGCCCGCCATCCCGGCGCCCGCGTCCAGGAAGGCGGCCACCACTTCGGCCCGCTGCCGGGGCGAGGCCTCGTCCGTCGCCCGGTCGTAGTGGTCCACCGGAGGGGCCGGCGCGCGCGGGGCCAGACCGGCCCAGTCCGGATCCGGTGGCCGGAGACGGGCCGCCTCCCGGGTCCGCTCCACCAGCGCCCGGAGCGCATCGGCATCCACCCGGTTGGAGCTCGCCCGGGCCAGCCGGCCGTCGGCGACCAGGGTGAGGGTGACGGCGCACTTGTCCTCGGCGACGTTCTGATGGATGAGGGAGTTGGCGAAGCGGGTGAGCGACCGGCGTCCCGTGGTCATCCGTACCTGCGCCGCCGCCGTGCCACCGACCATCTCGAGCACCTGATCGCAGACGCCCAGTTCCTCCTCACCCGTCGACGAGCCCAGCTCGGCGCTCAACCCGCCACCCCCACGCGCACACCACGGAACCGGGCCGGCACGGCCGGATGACCGGTGTGGCCCACCTGGCTGGGCTGGCCCTTGCCGCAATTGGGGGTTCCCCAGAAGGCCCACTCACCAGGCCCGCCCAACCGGTCGAGCGATCCCCAGAACTCCGGGGTGATGCCGGTGTACGTGGGATTGCGCAGCATCCGCCCACGCCTGCCGCCCTTGATCTCCCACGCGATCTCGCAGCCGAACTGGAAGTTGAGCCGCTGGTCGTCGATCGACCACGAGCGGTTGGTGTCCATGAAGACGCCGTCCTCGGTCTCGGCGATGATCTCCTCGAGAGAGGAGTCTCCCGGCAGCAGGCCGACGTTTGTCATGCGCACCATCGGCAGGCGGTTGAACCCGTCCGCCCGGACCATCCCTCCCGGTGGGACCCCGGCGAGCCCCGCCGAGTCCCGCCCGGACAGCACCCCGACCCACACGCCGTCCCGGACGATGTCGACCCGCTGAGACGGAGTCCCCTCGTCGTCGTAGCCGAACGATCCCAGGGCGCCCGGCAGGGTGGCGTCGGCGGTGATGTTCATGAGCTCGGATCCGTAGCGGAGGCGCCCCAGCTCCGAGAGGTCCAGGAAGGATGTCCCGGCGAAGGCTGCCTCCCACCCGAGGATGCGATCCAGCTCGATGGCATGGCCCACCGACTCGTGGATCTGGAGGGCGAGCTGCTCGCTGCCGAGGATGAGATCGGTGGTGCCGGCCGGGCACGGCGGGGCGTGCAGGAGGGCCACCGCCTCCTCGGCGATGCGCCCTGCATTTCCGTCCAGATCGATACCTCGGACCAGCTCCCAGCCCCGCGTGCCGTACTGGCCGCGTATGCCCGGGTAGGACCGGCGCTGTGTCTCGCTGTCGCCGACCGCGGTCGCCGTCATCGACGCCCCGCACTCGACCAGCCGCTGGGAGATCCGATGGCCCTCGCTCGACACGAACCACTTCTCGGTGTCCCAGACCGTGGCGTCGGCCTCGGCGAGGGAGACGCCGGCGACCGAGCGCATGGTGGCGGTCGCCCCGATCAGCAGGTCGGCCTTCTCGCTCAGCGAGACCTCGAGGGGGTGCTCCTCGTACGGCGACTCCCAGTGGGCGACCACCGGCGCCACCTCCGCCAGCCCACCCGGCGCCGGGCCGCCTCGGCCCGTTCCCACGACCAGCGCCGACGCCCGGGCGATCTCGGCGGCCCGCTCCCCCGCTCGACGGGCCGCGGTCTCGGTCGTCTCCGGCGTGGCGAAGAAGCCCCACGACGAGCCGATCAGCGCCCGGGCGCCCACGCCGATCGCCTCGCCCTGGCTCAGCGTCTCGACGGCCTCGTCACGAGCGGTGATCACCTCGGTGCGGGTGACGACGACGCGGGCGTCGGCATACACGGCGCCAGCGGCGAGGGCACCCTCCACCGCCGCCTGGGTGACGTCGAACATCGACCCGCCCTGGCTCGCCGGGCGGCCTCAGGCCTGCCCGTCGGCGCCGAGGACGGCCTGGGCGGCCGCCAGGCGGGCGATGGGCACCCGGAACGGCGAGCAGCTGACGTAGTCGACGCCCGCCCGGGCGAAGATGGCGATCGAGTCGGGGTCGCCGCCGTGCTCGCCGCACACGCCGATCTTGAGGTCGGGGCGGGTCCGACGCCCGCGCTGCACCCCGAGCGCGACCAGCTCGCCGACGCCGCCCGCGTCGACGGTCTCGAAGGGGTTGTGCGGCAGTAGTCCCTTCTCGAGGTAGGCGCTCATCATGCGCCCCTCGACGTCGTCGCGGCTGAACCCGAAGGTCATCTGCGTGAGGTCGTTCGTCCCGAACGAGAAGAAGTCGGCCTCCTCGGCGATCTCGTCGGCCCGCAGCGCGGCTCTGGGAGTCTCGATCATGGTCCCGATCGAGACCTCCAGCCGTCGCCGCTTGGCTCTGGCCCCGCCGCGCGACGAGCCTTCGGCCTCGCCGGGCCCGTCGCCCACCACCTCGGTGACCGCCTTCGAGACCCACGACCGGGCCAGCGCCAGCTCCTCACGGGTGACGGTCAGCGGGATCATGATCTCCACGATCGGCGCCCCTCCCGCTGCGGCCCGCTCCGCCGCTGCTTCCATGAGGGCGCGGACCTGCATCGCGTACAGGCCGGGCTTGATCACGCCCAGGCGGACGCCGCGTGTGCCCAGCATGGGGTTGACCTCTCGCCAGGCCACGGCGGCGTCGAAGAGGCGCCGTTCCCCCTCCTCCAGGCCCTCGGTGGCCACCTTCACGACGAGATCCTCGGTGTTCGGCAGGAACTCGTGCAGCGGTGGGTCGAGCAGACGAACGGTCACCGGGAGACCGTCCATGGCCTCGAGGATGGTGGCGAAGTCGGCCTTCTGGGCGACCCGCAGCTCCTCCAGGGCGGACTCCTCCTCCTCCGGGGTGCCGGCGAGGATCATGCGGCGCACGATCGGCAGCCGCTCGTCACCCAGGAACATGTGCTCGGTCCGGCACAGTCCGATGCCCTCGGCTCCGAAGCTGCGGGCGTTGGCGGCATCGGGCCCGGTGTCGGCGTTGGTGCGGACGCCCAGGCGGCCGCGGCGGATCTCGTCCGCCCAGCCGAGCACGGTCCTGAACTCGTCCGGTGGGGCCGCCGCCGTCAACGGCACCTCGCCCAGGACCACTTCCCCTGTGGTGCCGTCGAGCGAGATGAAGTCGCCCTCCGACACCGTCACGTCGCCCACCGTGAACTGCCGGCCCGAGATGCGCACCGCCTCGGCGCCGACGACCGCCGGCTTGCCCCATCCTCGAGCCACCACGGCGGCGTGGCTGACCAGCCCGCCCCGACTGGTGAGGATGCCCTCGGCGGCCATCATCCCGTGGACGTCCTCGGGCGAGGTCTCGGTCCGTACGAGCACGACCTGGTCTCCACGCCCGGCGGCAGCCACGGCGGCGTCGGAGGTGAAGCAGACTCGTCCCACCGCGGCTCCGGGCGACGCCCCCAGTCCGCTGGTGAGTACGGGCACGTCGCTCGAGGCGAACCGGGGATGGAGCACCTGGTCCAGGTGGTCGGCGTCGATGCGGCCCACTGCCTCGGCCCGGCTCAGCTTGATGCGCCGGTCCTTGGTCATGTCCACCGCCATCTTCAGCGCCGCCGCCCCGGTGCGCTTGCCCACCCTCGTCTGGAGCATCCACAGCTTGCCCTGATCGATGGTGAACTCGGTGTCGCACATGTCGCGGTAGTGGCGCTCGAGGCGCTCGAAGATGGCCAGCAGCTCCTTGTAGATCCTGGGAAACCGGCCTTCGAGGGCGCCGAGGGGCTCGGTGTTGCGGATGCCGGCGACCACGTCCTCGCCTTGGGCGTTGACGAGAAAGTCGCCATAGGCGCCCTGGGCCCCGGTGGCGGGGTCCCGGGTGAATCCCACGCCGGTGCCGGAGTTGTCGTCGCGATTGCCGAAGACCATGGCCTGCACGTTGACCGCCGTCCCCAGATCGTGGGGGATCCGCTCGCGGTTGCGGTAGGTGACGGCACGCGGCCCGTTCCAGGAGCCGAAGACGGCCTCGATGGCACCCCGCAGCTGCTGGGTCGGGTCCTGGGGGAAGGGCGCTCCGGTGGACCGCTCGACGATCTGCTTGAAGGAGGTGACGAGGTAACGGAGGAGCTCCGGCGGGACGTCGGCGTCCGAGGTCGTGTCGGCCAGCTCCTTGGCGGCGTCGAAAAGCCGGTCGAACTCGTCGCCGGGCAGCCCGAGCACGATGCGTCCGTACATCTGGATGAAGCGCCGGTAGGAGTCGTATGCGAAGCGCTCGTCGCTGGTCTGCTTGGCCAGTCCCTCGACCGACTCGTCGTTGAGGCCGAGGTTCAACACGGTGTCCATCATCCCCGGCATCGAGAACTTGGCCCCCGACCGGACGCTCACGAGGAGGGGGTCCCCAGGGTCGCCGAGGTGCTTGCCCATTGCCTTCTCGAGCTTGTCCAGGGCCCGATCGACCTCCTTGGTGAGGCCGTCCGGCCAGCCGCCGGTGATATAGGAGCGGCAGGCATCGGTGGAGATGGTGAACCCGGGCGGCACCGGAAGCTCGAGCACCGACGTCATCTCGGCCAGGTTGGCGCCCTTGCCGCCGAGGAGATCCTTCATCTCCATGGGCGGCTTGCGGTGCTTGTGGTCGAAATCGAAGACGTACGCCATCCGGCCCTCCTGCCACTTGTGCGCCTCGCGAGCCTAAGACCTCCGGCGGGGGGCCGCGAGCCACCGGACCACCACTCCCTGGGGCCGCGGCGGCCCAGCCCTCAAGTGAGCGCGAGCCGGCTCTTCAGCTCGTCGACGAGGCCGTCGATGGGCACCCGCACCTGGTCGGTGCTGTCCCGCTCCCGAATCGTCACGGCCATATCGTCGAGGGTGTCGAAGTCGACCGTGATGCAGTACGGCGTGCCGATCTCGTCCTGGCGGCGATAGCGGCGGCCGATCGACTGGGTCTCGTCGTAATCGCACATGAAGTGGGGCTGGCAGAGAGCGAGCACCTTCCGAGCCACCGGGGTGAGCGTCTCCTTCTTGGAAAGGGGGAGCACCGTCACCGTGTAGGGGGCTATGCGGTGATGCAGGTGGAGCACCGTCCGGTGCTCGCCGCCGACCTCGTCTTCGTCATACGCGGCCAGGAGGAAGGCCATCATCGCTCTGGTGGCGCCGGCAGCCGGCTCGATGACGTACGGAACGTACCGGTCCCCGGTCGCTTGGTCGAAGTACTCCAGCCGCTCGCCAGACGCGGCCATGTGAGCCTTCAGGTCGAAGTCGGTCCGGTTGGCCAGTCCTTCGAGCTCGCCCCAGCCCCAGGGAAAGGCGAACTCGACATCTGCGGTGCGGGCCGAGTAATGGGACAGCTCCTCGGCGCTGTGCTCCCGAAGGCGCAGCCTGTCCTCCGGGATGCCCAGGCCCCGGTACCACGCCATGCGCTCGGCGCACCAGTACTCGAACCACTCGTCCGCCTCTGCCGGAGGAACGAAGTACTCCATCTCCATCTGCTCGAACTCCCGGGTGCGGAAGACGAAGTTCCCGGGAGTTATCTCGTTTCGGAACGACTTGCCGATCTGAGCGATACCGAACGGTGGCTTCTTCCGGGTCGTCTGGAGCACGTTTCCGAAGTTGAGGAACATGCCCTGGGCCGTCTCCGGTCGCAGGTACGCCACCGACGCCTCGTCCTCGACAGGACCCGCGTGGGTCTTGAACATCATGTTGAAGGCGCGCGGATCCGTGAGGTCCTTCGAGCCGCAGTTGGGACAGACTCCGCCGATCTCGTCGGCTCGCCACCGCTCTTTGCAGTTGCGGCAGTCGACGAGAGGATCGGCGAAGTTGGTCAGGTGGCCGGAAGCCTCCCAGACCTTTGGGCTGGTGAGAATGGCGGCGTCGATGCCGACGACGTCGTCGCGCAGCTGGACCATCGACCGCCACCACGCGTCCTTCACGTTCCGCAGGGCGAGGACGCCGAGCGGCCCGTAGTCGTAGGTGGAGCGGAATCCCCCATAGATCTCGGCCGACGGGAACACGAAGCCCCTGCGCTTGCAGAGGTTGACCACGCGCTCCATCAGGTCCTCGGGCGGCATACGCCGAGGATACTGGAGGGGCGTGGCCCTCCCTCCGGGCTCCGTCAGGTACGTTCGAGCGTTCGCAACGTGCGCAGACGCCGCTCGAGATGGTGCTCGAGGGCGCTGTACGCCAGTAGCTCGACCTCGCGGGTCGCGGGGCCGGCCGGCTCCTCGAGGGCGCCAGCGAGGTCACCGCCCAGGATCCTCCGGATCAGATCCAGTGCCTGGGGGCTCACGGCCACGCCCCGCCGGCAGGACCGGCACAGGGTCCCACCCTCGGAAAGGTCGAAGGCGACGAGCGGCGCCTCGGTCCCGCAGATGGCGCAGGCGTCGAGCAGGGGCTGGTAACCCTCCAGGGCCAGCAGCTTCCAGAAGAAGGCCGGCACGACCAAGGGTGCGTCCCGCGCTGCCAGGGCCCGGAGAGCACCGACGAGCATCTCGTACAGGCGAGGGTTGGCCTGGCGTTCCTGGGCGACCTGGTCCACCGCCTCCAACATGGCGGTGGCCCGGGCGAGCCGGCTCAGGTCCTCCCGGACGATCCTGAGGTGATCGAGCACCTCGGCCTGGGTGACGACGTCGAGCTCCCGACCCTGCCAGCACAGGAGGGCCACGTGGCTGAGAGGCTCGAGCCGGGCGCCGAAGCGACTCTTGGTCTTGCGCACCCCCTTGACGACCGCTCGCACCTTTCCATGGTCCGCTGTCACCAGGGTGACGATCCGGTCGGCCTCGCCGAGCCGCATCGTGCGCAGCACGACCCCCTGGTCCCGGTACAGGCTCATGGAAGGTCAGCCGCCCGAAGGGCGACCGCTCCACGCTCCCGAGCCGGGTGGCAGGTGGGGAGGGCCCCGGCGAGGCTCATCTGACGAACCCGCCGACGATGATGAAGGCCACCAGAGCGAAGGCGACGACGAGGATGGCCACGGCCGCCGAAAAGCCGACCGCAGCTAGGAAGGCGATGAGGACCAGGGCCACAAAGACGGCGACCACCGCCAGGGGCACGACGAGCCGGGCGTTCACGCCTCGACCCCGCCGTACCGGCGGTCGCGCCGCTGGAACTCCCGCACCGCCTCGAACAGATGTTGGCGGCGGAAGTCGGGCCACAGCACGTCACTGAACACCAGCTCGCTGTAGGCCAGCTGCCACAAGAGGAAGTTGGAGATCCTGAACTCTCCCGAGGTGCGTATGACCAGGTCCGGATCGGGCGCGTCAGGGTAGTAGAGGTGGGCTCGAATAGCCCGTTCGTCGACCCGGGAGGCCGAGGCGCCGGAAGCGACCAGGCCCCGCACGGCATCGACGATCTCGGCCCGGCCGCCGTAGTTGAAGGCCATGGTGAGCGTGAGGCGCCGGTTGTGGCGGGTCAGGGATTCGGACTCCTGGATGCGACGCAGGAGCCGACGCGGCACCCTCCAGTCCCGTCGCCCGGCGAAGCGGATGCGCACCCCTTTGCCGTTGAGCTCGTCCCGCCGCCGGGCGAGGAGATCCTGGTTGAAGTTCATCAGGAAACGGACCTCGTCCGGGGGCCGCCGCCAGTTCTCGGTCGAGAAGGCGTACACCGTGAACCAGCCGATCCCGAGCTCCAGCATCCCCTCGACGGCGTCGAACAGGGCCTCCTCGCCGGCGCTGTGGCCCTCGGTCCGGGGCAGGCCCCGCTTCTGGGCCCACCGTCCGTTGCCGTCCATCACGCAGCCGACGTGGACCGGAAGCAGCCTGGTGTCGATGCCGTCGAGGTCCACAACGGCGAAGCTACCCCCGGCCGGCCGAGACCGGGGCTACCCCCCGGGCCTTCAAGGGTTCTTGACGAGGGGGCAGCTATGCCGTCAGGTGGGGAACCACCTGCTCGGCGAGAAGCCACAGGTGGTCGAGGTCGGAGAGGTCGAGCACCTGGAGGTAGACAGCGTCCGCGCCCGCCTCCCCGTAGGAGCGCAACCGTTCCGCCACTTCCGCCGGGGTGCCGGTGACGCCGTTGCGACGCAGCTCCGAGATATCTCGACCCATGGCCGTCGCCCGGCGGGCCACCTCGGCCTCGTCCGCTCCGCAGCAGACGGTCACCGCCGCCGACAGCACGATCCCAGCCGGATCTCGACCCAGCTGCTCGCTGGCCCCGCGAACTCGGTCGAACTGACGCTTGCTGTCGGCGGCCGAGTGGAACGGTACGTTGAACTCGTCGGCGTAGCCCGCGGCCAGCCGCGGTGTCCTCGTGAGTCCGCCACCACCGAGGATGATCGGCGGGTGAGGTCGTTGCACCGGTTTGGGGAGGGCGGGGCTGTCCTCGAGCGCATAGTGGCGACCCCGGAAGGAGAAGCGCTCACCCGGCGGGGTGGTCCACAGCCCGGACACCACCGCCAGCTGCTCTTCGAGCCGCTCGAAGCGCTCGCGGATAGGTGGGAACGGGATGCCGTAGGCCCGGTGCTCGCCTTCGTACCACCCCGCGCCGAGCCCGAGCTCGACCCGCCCACCGCTCATGATGTCTACCTGGGCAACACAGATCGCCAGCGGCCCGGCAAGCCGGAACGTGACGGGAGACAGCAGGGTGCCCAGCCGGATGCGACTCGTCTCCCGAGCCAGGCCGGCCAGCGTGATCCAGGCGTCCGTCGGGCCCGGCTCGCCCGTACCTCCGGTCACCCCGGGGATGTGCAGATAGTGGTCCGACCGGAAAAAGGCGTCGAATCCGCACTGCTCAGCCGTGCGGGCGAGGGTCAGCAGCTGGTCGTAGGTGGCCCCTTGCTGGGGCTCGGTGAAGATCCGTACTCGCACGACCGATCCGTTCAGCTCGGGACGGGGCACGTGACGGCCCCCTGTCCGTGAGCGTACGCCGTAACCCCGTTGCGCCAGTAACGTCGGCTCGGTGTTGGTACGGACGTTCGGCTCGGCCACCCGGCCGGTCGACGTGCAGCCCGCGCTGTTCCTCGACCGCGACGGCATCCTGAACCGGCGCGTCGCCGACGGTTACGTGCTCGATCCCGATGAGCTGGTCCTGCTCGATGGCATCATCCCCCTTCTGGTGGAGGCCATGTCGCTCGGGACGCCGATCGTGATCGTCTCGAACCAGGGCTGCATCTCGCGCGCTCTGCTCACCGAAAAGAGATTGGACGCGATCCATCGTCTGCTCGTGCGCCACCTGGCCGGCGCGGGTGTCACCGTCGAAGCCATCTACGTCTGCCCTCACCATCCGGCCGCCGTCGACCCGGCGGACCGGTCCTGCGACTGCCGTAAACCGCTCCCCGGGCTGCTTTTGGCCGCTGCTCGAGACCTGGCTCTGGACCTGACCCGTTCGTTGTTCATCGGCGACCAGGAGTCTGATCGGCAGGCTGCCGAGGCAGCGGGCATCACCGGCGAACGCTTCCTCCTCGTGGACGGCGAGGACGTGACCGCCCGGTTGGCCGGCGAGTTTCATCGCCTCCTGCTCCGACTGAGGGCCCCGACCTGACCGCCGACGCGGGGCGTTCGAAACCGGAACTGTCGGCGAAATGCGAAGTGCACGTCCCGTTCGGCTGCATGGAACGGGACGCGCGCCTCTGTTTTTGCGGCCGATGTGATCTTGCGGCTAGAAGGTGAGGCACACAGCGAGGAGGCCGGTGTGCTGGGGACGCTCATCGACAAGAAGCGGAGGCGTAGTCGCGTGGTCGCGTGGTCGTTCGTTCGATCGGCCTGTCTCGTGGCCGCTGGGCTGTCGATCCTTTTCGGCGGCTCGGCGGCGATGAGCGCGGCGCGTGGATCGTCGTCCCTCGTCTCGACGCGCGTTGGACTCACCTCCACATCGGCAGGTCTGCTGCCCGTTGGGACGCCATCGTCGGTCCTACCTGCCGTCCCGGGCGTTCCGGAAGGACCGCTGGGCCCCGGGCTGGCCGATCCCTCCTTTCCCGGGGGGGAGTTCCGCCAATCTGTGGGGGGCCAGGCGGTGGCCTCCAACAGCCCGCAGGTGGTCGCCAACCTCAATCGGATGATCACCCAGTACTACGACGGCGTCGGCGTCAACGAGATGCCCATATTCAATGTGTCGGCCGTCCAGCCGCGCGTACCGATCTCGGTTCGCTCCGGATGCTCCGACTTCAGGGGCTCCACTGGGCGCGAGATTCCGATCCCGGCGAGCGCCTACACCACCGACGCCGCCTTTCAGCATGACTCGGATCTCCTGATATCCCAGCCCTCCACCAACTCGATCTGGGAGCTGTGGAAGGCCACCAGAAGCTCAGACGGCTCCTGGTCCGCCTGCTGGGGGGGGAAGCTCGACCCGCAGACCTCCAACGGGGTCTTCCCTTACCCGTACGGGCTCGCAGCCAGCGGCATCAGCTACGCGGCCACGATGATCACCGAGCACGACATCGAAGGCGGATCGATCAATCACGCCATCGCCATGCAAGTGCCTATTTGCGATGGGAGTACGGCGCCGGCCGATCGCACCGACTGCGCCAGCAACCCCGGCTATCCGTCCGAGGGCACCTGGTTTCGGTTGCCGGCGTCGGTGCCCATGCCGAGCGGGCTCACTCCCTTCGGCCGGATGGTGTTCACTGCTCTGCAGCGGTACGGAGCCGTGGTCACCGACCTGGCGGGCGGCGTGATGCTGGAGGCTGAGAGGACGCAGGACTGGGCGACGGCGGGCCGTACCGGGATCGACCCGATCCATGCCAGTTGGACCGGTGAGGCGGAGTACGCGGTTCTGGCCGGAATCCCCTGGTCAGACCTGCAGGTGATCGTTCCGCCCGCGTGAGGCTGAGCCGAATCGGGCCTGCTCGACCAGCGCGAAGATGATGTGACCGCAGACGATGTGGAGCTCCTGGATCTTCGGCGTTTCCGCGGCAGGAACGGCGAGTACGTGATCGGCGCACGCCATCTGGCGCGAATCGCTTCCGGTGAGGGCCACGGTGGTGATCCCGGCCGCTTTGGCGGCCGCGAGGGCCTGGACCACGTTCGATGACCGGCCCGAGGTCGAAATGGCGAAGAGCACGTCATTTGGCCGGCCGAGGGCTTCCACCTGCCGGGAGAACACTTCGTGGTAGCCGTAATCGTTACCCACGGCCGTGAGGGCCGAGGTGTCCACGGTGAGGGCCAGACCGGCCGCCGCCGGGCGGTCGAAGTTCTGGCGTCCGACCAGCTCGGCCGCCAGGTGCTGGGCGTCGGCCGCTGATCCGCCGTTGCCGCAGAACATGACCTTGCCGCCGCCCTCGAGCGACTTCACGACGGCCCCCGCCACATCCGAGAGCAGTCCGGGGTATGGGTCCCGGCCGAGCCGGTCGAGTGCTTGCCGAAGCTCCGTTATCTCTCGGTGGACGAAGGAGAGGGCGTCGAGGCTCACGGCCCGACGCTACCGCGGACGCCGGAACGTTCCTCCGGCGGTGCCACGTGCACTTTCATGGCCTTGAACGTAATGGCAGCTCGAGAAGGCAATGGCCGTTCGCCAACCTCATGGTGGGAGCCGATTCGCTCGCGCGGGGGAAAGGACGACCCCCCAAACGTGGCATGGGTCTGCCGCGCTGCCGTGGCGAATAGGTCAGTGGACGTTCGCCGGGATCTCCAGAAGGGAACGCAGGATCCGTGAAGAGTCATCGTGGCGCGTGACCTGGCAAGCGTTGTCCGCGGGCGCATCGAGCACTGAGGGGGGTCGTCGATGCCGTCCAACGCCGTGGTGGCGGCCAGTCGCGAGGCCGGTCGGGACCTGCCGACCGGTACGGGTCTCGTTCGGACTTTCAAGGTGCGATCGCGGGCGCCGCTTCGACTCGGCCTGGCCGGTGGCGGGACTGACGTCTCGCCGTACTGTGAGCTCTTCGAGGGTCTCGTCCTCAACGCCACGATCGGCCGGTACTGCCATGCGACGCTGGAGCGGCGGGCCGACGACCGGGTCGAGTTCGTCGCCCCCGACCTGGAGCGGCGGTCGGACCTCGAGTCCGCCGACGCCCTCGGCATGTCTCTCCACGCCGCGGTCTACCGCCATCTGAACCAGCATTTCGCGCTGGGGGATCCGGCCCTGACGATCACCACCTGCGCCGACGCTCCCCCCGGCTCGGGCCTGGGCTCGTCGTCCACTCTGGTAGTGGCGTTGATCGAAGGCTTCCGCGAGTACTTCTCGCTTCCGATGAGCGAGTACGAGATCGCCTCTATGGCCTTCCAGATCGAGCGCATCGACTGCGGGCTCGCCGGCGGTCGCCAGGACCAGTATGCCGCCGCTTTCGGCGGGTTCAACATGATGGAGTTCGGTGCAGAACGGGTGCTCGTGAACCCGCTGCGCTTGAAGCCGGCAATCGTGAAGGAGCTCGAAGCCTCGCTCGTCCTGTACTGCACAGGTGCTTCGAGATCCTCTGCGGCCATCATCGCCTCACAGAGTGATCACGTCTGGGCTCGCGACCAGGAGAGGCTGGAGGCCACCCACGCTCTCAAGCGCGAGGCGATGGAGATGAAGGGCGCCCTACTGCGGGGAGACCTCACAACCGTGGCGGCGATCCTGCATGCCGGATGGCAGGCCAAGAAGCGCCTGGCCGACGGGATATCGAACGAGTCCATCGAGCAGGTGCTCAGGGTCGCCCGGCGGGGTGGAGCACTGGCCGGCAAGGTCACCGGCGCGGGCGGGGGAGGATACGTGATGTTCCTCGTCGAACCTGTACAGCGGCCGGCCCTCTTGCGGCACCTCGCTTCGATCGCCGGAGGTCGAGTGGAGACCGTCCATTTCGTCGAGGAGGGGGCGGCTGCATGGACGGTTCGCTGAGCAGCAGAAGAGGACGCAGCAGAAGAGGACACAGTAACCAACAATGGCGACGGTCGACCTGGACGCACCGTCCCGCCTGAAGCCGGCGAGACGCCGTAGTCGAACCCTGATCGAGGCGGAGGCGGAGGGGTACATCTCCCTCGGGCGATCAGCGGTCCGGCACTGGCCGGTCCTCGCGGTCGCCATTCTGCTCGGCGTGCTCATCGGCATCGGTGCGGGGAGCGTGATCACCCCTACGTACACGGCCCGCGCCGAGGTGATCGTCGGGAAATCGCTGAACCTGACGAACACGGCCGCCATCGCCGGATTCCCTTCCGCGGAAGCCCAGCTCGCGCAGGACTACGCCCGTCTGGCCGGGACGCCGGCATACGAGAGCGCGCTCCAAGCGAAGCTGGGCCACCCGCACCAGGGATCGACCAGCGCCACCCAAGTGGCCCAATCGCCGATGATCGACGTCTACGGGTACTCGCGTTCACAGGCTGATGCGCTCGCTCTGGCCAATGCGGCCAGCGCCGCCCTGCTGGACACGATCAACTCGGTGAACCAGCAGACCGCGAGTGCCAACCAGTCTTTGCTGAGCCAGTATCAGGCGCAGTCGGTGGTCCTCGAACAGGACCAGCAAAAGGTGTCCCAGCTGCAAGCGCAGGCCTCCGGCGCGAGCAGCGCGACCCGGAGCCGGCTGGAGCCACAGCTCGTCCAGGCGTCCGCGGCGGTGGACACCGACAGGTTCAAGCTGAACGCACTCGGTAATCAGTATGCAGCTGAGTTCAACCCGAACATGGCGATCCAGGAAGCCGTCTATCCACTCGGCGGGGCGGCCGCCCAAGGCGGCAACCGCACCCCGCACATCGAGATCGGCGGGATCGCCGGCTTGGTCGCCGGCGTACTGCTCGGGCTGGCGATCGCCGCCTTGATGGAGGTGACGGCGGACCGCCGCTTCCGACGGGCCTTCAACCTCTGAGCCCGTGAGAGGACTTCAGCAGCTCCTTCACTTCCCGGTCCACCCGACCCCGGACGGAGCGGTGATTCTGGCGGGCATTTTGATCGTCGGCTCGGTGCTCGCCCATCTCGGCCGTCGCGTCTCCGCCACCGCGCTGGTCTGTGTGGGGGTGGCCCTGGAGATCTTCTCGGGCAACTGGAACGACATGCACCTGCCGATTCCGCTCGACCGGCTCTTCTTGGTGGCAGGGGTTGCCTACCTGGTGCTCGAAAGGCGGCGGCACACCGGTGACCGCTCGCTCGAGCTCAGGCCGGTGCACCTCCTGCTCCTCGTGGTCGCCGCGTGGGCCACGATGTCGGCGATCAGCGCCGGGACCCTCGGCTCCCATAGCGGCTTCTACGCCCTTCTCGACCGGTTGGGCGTCGTGCCCTTCCTCGCATTCATCTTGGCCCCGCTCTTCTTCGGCAACGAACGGCGTCGCCGAATGCTCATCGCGGCGCTCGTGGTCGTGGGGGCCTACCTGTCGATCACCGCCATCATGGAGGTCGGCGGGCTGCTTCGGCTCGTCGAGCCTTCGTTCATCCGCAACCCGCACCTCGGCATCCACTTCGGGCGAGCCCGGGGACCGTTCCTCGAAGCCGAGGCGGACGGACTGGCCATGCTCATGTGCGGCGTGGCCGCCGCCATGGGCTCGACGATGTGGGTCCGCCGCGGGGCTCGGACCGCCTCGCGCATCGTGGTCGTCACCTGCGGGATCGGCGTGATACTCACTCTGACGCGATCGATATGGATCGGAGCCGCGCTGGCCCTCCTGATCTGGCTGGTCGCCCATCGCGCCACTCGCCGCTGGGCTCCGGTAGTCGTCCTTGGCGCGGCCGTGCTCGTCGCCGGCCTGGTGTTCACCATCCCGTCCATCCACCACAAGGTCGTCAGTAGGACGGAGAGCTCGTCGCCGGTCTGGGACCGGGAGAACACGGACGCGGCCGCCCTTCGGGCCGCGCTCAGCCACCCCCTGTTCGGGATCGGCTGGAACACCTTCCAGACGAAGGGAGCCGGCTACATCCGGGAGAGCAGCTATCCGTTGACCGGCGCCGGGCTGGAAGTCCATAACGTCCTGCTCTCTCATTCCGCCGAGCTCGGGTTCCCTGGAGCCATCCTCTGGCTCTGGGCCCTCCTCGCCGCGGTCGGTGGTGCGGTGTTCCGGCGAGGCCCGCCCGAACTGCTTCCGTGGCGCATCGGATTGGCCTGCATTGCGGTTCCGTTCCTGGTCGTGGCCAACCTGTCCCCTCTGAGCTACCCCTTCCCGAACTTGCTGCTCTGGCTCTGGGCCGGTGTCGCCGGGAGCGGCTATCTGAGCCGGCGTCGACCCGAACCAATCGATATCGACGAGGAAGAGCCCGACCCGGAGCTGGTGCTTGAGCCGGTGAGCACATGAAAGGCTTTGGAAGTCTCTTCTCGCGAGCGGAGACGCAAGTTTTGCACCCAACCGTCGTTTACAGAGCATGTCTTCTTCCACTAGCAAGCCCGGGGAACGGATGAACGTCGTCGACACGAAGCCGCCCGGCTTGGTGCACGGCCCGGGCGCGGCAACGGTGCGGATCGCAGGCATCGACTTCCACGAACTGTACGAGGCCAAGGCAGTGGAGTGGGTGTTGAGGAGGTTCCGCTCGGGCGGCGGCGGCCGAGCGGTCTTCGCCAACGTGGACGTCGCCCTCCGAGTGAACCGTCAAACGGAGCTGAGCGAGTTCCTCGAATCGGCCGATCTCGTGCTGGCTGACGGCATGCCACTCATTTGGGCGGGCCGGCTGCAGAGGACGGCGCTTCCCGAACGGGTGGCCGGTTCGACGATGCTGTGTCGGGTCGTGGCCCGCGCCGCCGAGGAGGAAGTCCCGGTGATGCTGGTCGGTGGTCAGCCCGGATCCGCGGAGTCGGCCGCAGGACGGTTGCGTGCGCTCCATCCCGGCGTGAGAACCGGGTTCTACACGCCTCCCTTCGGGTTCGAGGCGGATCCAGCCGAGATGGCCGCGCTGGAGGAGGCGGTCGATTCGTTCGGACGCTGCATCTGCTTCGTCGGCCTGGGTTTTCCCAAGCAGGAGAAGCTCATGGCAGATCTGGCGGTGCGGCGACCCGACTGGTGGTTCATGGCCTCGGGGGGCGGGATCGACTTCCTCGCACAGGGCTCCCGCGCTCCGGGCTGGATGCAGGCTTCCGGGTTGGAGTGGCTGTACCGTCTGCGCCGCGAGCCCAAGCGGCTGGCTCGCCGGTACCTCGTCGACGACATGCCGTTCGCTGCCGGGATGCTGGTGTACAGCGCCTGGCGGGGGCTACGGAGGTTCAGGCGGTGACGACGCCGCTCCCGCCTCACCGGGTCGCCGTGGTCATCGCGGCCCACAACAGCGAGCGTTTCATAGGTGAGACCCTCACGTCGCTCATCGCCCAGGATTTCAACGAATGGGTCTGCAAGGTGGTCGACGACGGCTCCGTCGACGAAACTGCTTCCCGAGTCGAGGCATTCGCGGTCCAGGACCGGCGAATCTCGCTGATCCGTTCCGACCATGTCGGCGCCTCAGCGGCACGCAACCTCGGGCTCTTCTCCATCGATCCTTGCATTCCGTTTGTGATGTTCCTCGATAGCGATGACACGCTCATGCCCGACGCCCTCGAGACGTTGCTGGACCACCTGGTCTTACGACCGGACGCAATTGGCGCGTACGGCTTGGCGGAGTACACCGA
>JBPYEZ010000115.1:0-12538 GCA_051984395.1 Acidimicrobiales bacterium
TCGTCGAAGGTGACGAAGATGGCGGTCGACTTCCACAGCTTGGGCTGGTTCTGGATCTCGGCGACCGTGTGGCTCACGAAGTTCTCGAAGGCGGCCAAGGTCGAGTAGCCGGGATGGCCGTCGTCGTCTCCGGGCTTCAGGTACGACACCGCGGGCAGCGTGTTGTTGGTGACAGCGGCATCGAAGTCCGTTTGGCTGTGCTGCACGTTGGCCCGCTTGGCGGGGTTCGCCATCACCGACGTGGCGTACTGGAACGGGTCGCAGATGCCGCAGTAGTTGGGGCCGACCGTCTTGGTGCTGTCGTTGTAGCCCTCGCCGTAGTAGCCCCAGCTGATGTTCTTGGCCTGGAGCTCGTCGGCGATCGTGTTCAGGTTCTTCTGGGGCGGCACGGTGAACGTCGAGGTGTTAGGAGAACCGTCCACGTTGTAGCCGGGGTTGTAGTTGTTGAGCAGGTAGTAATTCCCCGGAGCGCAGTCGCCGTTGTTGAACGTCATGTAGGGCAAGGTCTTCAGGAAGGCGTCCACGCCACTCACGCCCGGCTGGGTGCTGTCGGAGCAGTTCGAGTAGCTCCCGCCGTTCATCGTGCCGCTCTTCCCGTAGCCGTCCTGGGTGTAGAAGTTGTTCGTGCCCGGCTGAGGGTTCGGGTTCTCGATCTCGCCCGCCGGCGGAGGCGTGGCGTGGCCCTGGCTGTCCTGGTAGTAGGCGGCGTCGCCGGTGCCGAGCATGATGTGGTTGGCGCCCGTGCCACCCATCACCGACTGGTGGTAGTTGTCCGACATCGCGTAGTGCTGGGCCAGGTAGTTGAAGATCGGGGCGTCGCCGCCAGCCATGTTGTAGTACCCCATGTCCAGCGCACCCTGGTTGGTCGTGAACGGCGTGGGCGGCTGATCGCCGTTGGAGTCACCGGCGGTCTGGTGGACCCAGGTCCAGAGGTCGTTGGTGCCCCCCGGGTGCTGCGGATCGCCCGACACCTGCTGGTACATCTGGTAGAAGCGATGGAGCGGGTCGCCCACCATCGCGCCGTTGAACTCGCACGTCCCGTACTGGTTGTACTTACCGTGATCATCGAAGTACGGCACGTACTTGGTGATCTGGTACGGGACGTTGGCCAGGTTCGACGGAAAGCGGCCGTCGGGGACGTTCCCTCCCTGACCGGTGCAGGCCTTGGAGGCGTAGGTCGTGTTCGGCTGCGGCAGCGTGCTGTAGGGACTCGTAGTCGTCGGATCGACCTGGTACGAGGTCGTATCGCTCGCCTGGTTCTGCTCGGCCTGCTTGGCGTTCGATCCGGCGCCGCCCGAAGGCGTCACGATGCCTTCGGACGCCAGGTTGTCCACGTGCTGGCCGGCCGGCGGCTGGTACGTGCCGAACACGTTGTCGAAGGTGTGGTTCTCACCGATGATGGTGACCACGTGCTTGATGGGCGTGGTCGTGCTGGCGTCGCCCGGTGCGCCCGACGACGCCGCCCCGGCAGCGCCAGGCAGGATCGATGCGGAGGCCGCGGCGACGCCCGCGACCAGCACGGCGATCCTGCGCGTCGCCCGGGCGCGCAACACAGATCGAAACGGCAACATCCGTGGTGTCTCCTTTCCGCGGCCGAAACCGTCCCCGCTCGGATGGACGTCGTCACGCTAGGAGCCTGGGGTGACATCCGGACAAACACCCCGAAAACGACCGGTGTAGCGTCGGCGAAGCTTCACCGAGAAGCGCTCGAGAGAGGCGCGAGGACGCAGACGATGCGGTTCGACCTGATGACCGGCGGTGCTCCGCTGCGACAGATGCAGGACCTGGCGCGCGACGCTGCCGCCGCCGGCTTCTCGGGCCTGGTGATCACCGAGGGCGCCCGCACGGCCTACCTGTCCTGCGCGGCCGCCGCTCTGGCGGCCGATCTCGACCTGAGCACGGGCATCGCGGTGGCCTTCCCACGCAGCCCGATGGTGACCGCCGAGCTGGCCTGGGAGCTGGCCGAGGCCACCGACGGACGGTTCCGGCTCGGTCTCGGTACCCAGGTGCGCGCCCACATCGAGCGCCGCTACGGGACGCCGTTCGACCCGCCCGGCCCTCGGCTCAGGGAGTACGTCGAGGCGGTGCGGGCCATCTTCGGCGCCTTCCGGGGCGAACGACCGCTCGAATTCCAGGGCCGGTTCTGGTCGATGTCGTTGCTACCCGCGCAGTGGTCGCCGGGATCCATCGGCGTCCCCGACCCACCCATCGACGTCGCCGCGGTCAACCCGTGGATGCTGCGCACGGCCGGCGAGATCGCCGACGGCGTGCATGTCCATCCGCTGAACACGCCCACCTACCTGGCCGAGACGGTACTGCCCGAGATCGCCACCGGTGCTCGGCGGGCTGGGCGTGACCCGTCGGAGCTGACGCTCATCGTCCCTCTCCTGACTGCGGTGGGCGACACCGAGGACGAGCGGGCGCGATGGCGGGAGCTGGCCCGGACGCAGGTCGCCTTCTACGGATCGACGGCGAACTACGGCTTCATCTTCGAGCAGGTCGGCTTCGAGGGAACGACGGCCAGGATCAGGGAGCGACAGAAGGCCGGGGACGTTGCGGGCATGAGCGCTGTCGTGACCGACGAGATCCTCGAGCACTTCGTCGTGACGAGCGGCTGGGACGGCCTCTCCGACGCCATCGTGGACCGCCTGGGCGGTATCGCCCACCGCGCGGTCGCCTACTTCGCCGGCGCGGGGTGGCAGCAGGACCCCTCGTCTCTCGCCCGGTGGGGCGAGGTGGCGCGCGATGTCGTCGCCCGCACGAGCTGACTCATGGCTTACCGGGCCGGCGGCGGCCGCCGTTGGCCATAGTCGCCGAAGGGCTCGTCCCGTTCCCGCACGGCCTGGCGAAATCCGACGTCCCCGGCGCGCTCCACGAAATCGAGTCCCTCCTGGGTGTGGCGAGCGACGCCGTCGAAGAGGCATCCGAGCAGGCGCGAAGTGTCGGGCTGGTACTGCTGCGCCGTCTGATTGCACAGCAGCTTCAGCATCTGCAGCTGATTGAGAGGCAAACGCGCCATTCGCCGCGCCAGATCCGTCGCCCTTTCGAGCAGCTGCGCGTCAGGTACGCACTCGAGCACCAGCCCGATCCGAGCCGCCTCCGGTCCGGGTATCTCGTCGCCGGTGAGCAGATACCGCTTCGCACGCTCGAGACCGAGGCGGGCCACCCATAGCCATGGCGCCTCGGGCGTCCCCCACACTCGTGCGGGGGGATATCCGAACACGGCGCTCTCGCCGGCGACGATGACGTCGGCGTTGAGCACCAGATCGGTGCCTCCCGCGATGCACCAGCCCTGGACCGCGGCCACCGTCGGCTTGGAGGATCGATGCAGCTTCGCCCACGTGTCGGCGTAGGTGGAGATCATCCGCAGGTCGGCGACCGAGTCCCAGACCCGGCGCCCTCCCTCGGCGGCCTGGGCGGCGGTCGCGGCATCGAGCGCGAACCCGGCGCAGAAGGCGCGACCCTCGGCACGCAGGAGGATCACCCTCACCTCGGCGTCCCGATCTGCGTCGTCGACGGATCGGGCGAGCTCGTCGCGCAGCTGCGGCGTGATCGTGTTGTACTCGGCGGCCCGGCTGAGCACGAGGCTCCGGACCGCCCCGTCGTCGACCACCCGGACAGCGGTGGAACCAGTCATCCCGACCTCCTCTGCAGGCCAGCCTCACTTTCCCGGGGCGGCGCTTTTGACTGCCACCTGGTTGTCTGCTGAACAGTAGAGCCGAACACCAGGGAGGTGAGGATGTCGGAGACGGCGACGGTCGAGGTTGGCGACGGCCACGTCGCGGTCATCGAGCTGCGCCGCCCGCCCCACAACTTTCTGACCCCCACGCTCGTCGAGACGATCGCCGACGCCCTGGAGGCCTTCGACCGCGACACGACTGTGCGGGCGGTGGTGCTGGCCGCCGAAGGCCGTTCGTTCTGCGCCGGAGCCGACCTCGGGGGCGAGGGGCCAGCGACTGACACCGACGTGCGCCCGACCTCCACCTCGGTGACGGCTCGGCTCTACGAGGGCGCAGCGCGGCTGTGCGCCGTGGCCACCCCGGTGGTCGCCGCCATCCACGGGCCTGCCGTCGGTGGTGGTCTCGGCCTGGCCCTGACGGCCTCGATGCGGGTCACCTGCCCGGAGGCGCGCTTCAGCGCCAACTTCGCCAAGCTCGGCATCCACCACGGCTTCGGGTTGAGTGTCACCCTGCCCGAGCTGGTCGGTCCCAGCCGGGCATCGCTGGTGCTGCTCACGGGGCGCCGGTTCAACGGGGAGGAGGCGACCCGGCTCGGACTCGCCGACCTGTGCGTGCCGGCGGAGCAGATCCGGGCCCGCGCCATCGGACTGGCGAGCGAGATCGCCGAGAACGCGCCGCTGGCCGTGCGGGCCATGAACCGCACCCTACGGGCGGGGCTCGCCGATCGGGTGCGGGCGGCGACCACCCACGAGGCCGCCGAGCAGGCTCGACTGGGGGCGACAGCCGACGCCCGCGAAGGCTTGACGGCTGTCTCCGAGCGACGCCCGGGCACGTTCACGGGGACCTAGCCGCCCGGCCGGCGAGCGAGCCGTCAGAGCCGGTCGTGACGGGGGCGGTCGCAGCCCCCCGGATCGGGATAGTTCGCAGCTGCAAGGCCTCTCATCAGCACGGATCCAAAGGACCCAGCGACCCCGATGTCGAATCTCTACACGGAGGAACTGAGGGGAGGACCACCTTCAAGGGCGCCGATCCAGGGGGCACTTAGCGCTGTGGCTCGTACGGCACGGACACTCAGGCGGGTGGTGTTCGGTGGGCTGTGGCCGAGTCCGGCGACGGTCGGCTGGGCCTGCCTCCTCCCACCACATCCCGCCCCGAAGGTGGGCCAAGTCGCTGGTGAGGGCAGCGGGGTGCGGAGAAGGGGGGCGCGGCCATGGCGATGAGGACCAACGGCCTGAGTGAGCTGCCGGGCACCAAGCGGGTCCTCACCCTCGTCCGGGAGACGGGCAGCATGTTCGCCCTGGCCATGGACGCCATGCGCCATCTCGCCAGCCGGCCGTTCCCGCGGACGGAGTTCTTCGAGCAGTGCTGGTTCCTGGTCCGGGTGTGCACCCTCCCCCTGATCCTGATCGCGGTGCCCCTCGGGCTAGTGATCTCGCTGCTGATCGGGTCTCTGCTCGAGCAGTTCGGGGCCAGCTCGCAGATGGGCGCCGCCCTCGTGGTGGCCGTGGTACGGGAGACGGCTCCGGTGACGGCCGCCCTGATCATCGCTGGAGCCGGAGGCTCGGCCATGTGCTCGGATCTGGGCTCCCGGCGCATCCGGGACGAGATCTCGGCCATGGAGGTCATGGGGGTGAACCCCGTTCACCGCCTGGTGCTGCCCCGGATCCTCGCCTCGATCGTGTTGGGGTTCATGCTCAATTCCGTTGTCACGGTGGCGGGGCTGGCGTCGGGCTACTTCTTCGCCACGACGTCGGCCCACGTGACCAGCTCCAGCTTCTTCGCCGGCTTCAACGAGCTGGGCCAGACCTCGGACTTCTACCTCGCCGCCGTGAAGGCGTGCATCTTCGGCTTCCTCGCCGCCATGGTGGCCTGCTACCGGGGACTGAACTGCAAGCCCGGGGCCAAGGGAGTCGGCCAGGCCGTGAACAACTCGGTCGTGGTCACGGTCATGCTGCTCTTCTTCGTGAACGTCGTGCTCACGGCGGTGTACATCAACTTCGTCCCCCAGAAGGTGCTGTAGTCGGGTGCTGCGGTCGCCGATCCCGTCAGTGACACGGCCCGCCAACGGTGCCGCCCTCCAGCTGGAGAAGTTCTACGAGCAGTTCGCCTTCTTCGGCCGCGCCCTGGCCAGCCTGCCCCGGGCGGCCAGCCACCGTGCCGAGATCATCGCCGAGATCTCGAACGTGACGGTGGGCATCGGGGCCGTGGTCATGGGCGGGGGCATGTTCTTCGTCGTCTTCGCCCTCAGCTCGGCCACCGGCTACGAGGTGGGGCTGGAGAGCTTCAGCTCCCTCCAGGGCATCGGAGCCCAGGCCTTCATCGGGGTCGTCGCCTCGCTGGCCGACACCCGCATCGTGGTGCCGCTGATCGCCGGCATCGCCTTCGCCGCCAAGGTCGGCGCCGGGTTCACCGCCGAGATCGGCGCCATGCGCGTCTCGGAGGAGATCGACGCGCTCGAGGTCATCGGCGTCGAGAGCGTCGCCTACGTCGTGGGTACCCGGATATGGGCCGCGGTCCTCACCATGGTCCCGCTGTACCTGGCGGCGCTGTTCGCCAGCTATCTGGGGACCCAGCTGATCTCCACCAAGTTCTACGGTCTCCCCCTCGGCGTCTACCAGCACTACTTCAACCTGCTGCTCCCCCCCATCGACGTCCTGTTCTCCTTCATCCAGGTCGTCGTCTTCGCCATCGTCGTCACCCTGGTGCACTGCTACTACGGGTACTACACGACCGGCGGCCCGGTGGGGGTGGGGATCGCGACCGGGCGGGCCATCCGCTACTCGTTCATGGCCATCGCCGTGCTCAACATGGTGCTGTCGTTCGCCTTCTACGGCTCGGGCGGAGCGAGGCTGGTGGGATGAGGCTCTCGAGCCGGTCCTTTCGCGTCGCTGGCGCCCTGGCCATCGTCGCCGTTCTCGTCAACATGTCATGGCTGGGCGTCAATCTCGGCCTCGGCAGCTTCCACCCGAGCTACCCGGTGACGGCGACCTTCGCCAAGGCGGGCCAGAACATCTATCCCGGCTCGGTCGTCGACTACCGAGGGGTCCAGGTGGGCAAGGTCTCGTCCATCGATCTCTCGAACCTGCAGGCCAAGTTCGTGATGAAGATCAACAAGGGCTTCAAGATCCCGACCAACGCCCAGGCCACGCTCACGCCCGAGAGCTTCTTCGGCAACGAAGTGGTGGAGCTCGACTTCCCGAGCGGCACCCACCCACCCTTCGTCACATCCGGCGGCACCATCGGCCCCACGTCGGTGAACGGTCAGCTCGCCGACCTGATCAACAGCACCGTTCCGCTGCTCGAGCAGATCAGCCCCCAGGACCTCAACACCCTCTTCGTCGAGAGCAACCAGGCCATCCAGGGAGAGGCGCCCGAGATCAAGTCCGGTATCCAGGAGGGCCTGAAGCTGACCGGCTACCTGGCCCAGACCATGAGCGCCCAGAACCAGCTGATCGACTCGTCCAACCGGCTGGCGGCCAGCTTCGTCCCCGACACCGGGCCCATCAACCGGATCTCGGCCAACGTCAACCAGGCCCTCCCGGTGCTCAACCAGGCGGAGGCGTCGTTCCAGCACCTGCTGGACACGGCGACACCGCTGGCCGGGCAGCTGGCCGACTTCCTGTCCCGCTACCACCCGGACTTCGTGACGCTCATCAACTCCGGTGCCGACATCAGCCGCCTCGTCGTCTCCCAGGGTCCCAACGTCGGTGAGCTGACCGCCGCCCTCGACAACTTCCTCCGGTTCATCACCAACGGGGCCAACAACGTCACCCCGAGCAACGTGACCCCGGCGGGGCAGCGGTTCGCCTACTTCCAGAACTTCGCCCAGTGGAGCCAGATCGACGGGCTGGTGTGCGCCCTGCTGGGACCGGCGGAGGCCAACCAGCCTCCGAACAGCCCCATCATGCAGCTGGCCGGCATGCTGGCCGGCGGCAGCACCTACCTGCACTGCGCCGCCCCTCCCGGACCACTGCCCGCGCCGGCGGCCGTACCGACGGGCGCTCTCCCCGGTCCCAAGGGGGCCGCACCCCCCGCGCCCAGCCCCCAGACGGTGACCGGAGCCGCGCAGCAGCTGCTCAACAACGCCCTCGGTGGCCTGTCCCAGCCTCAGTCCCCCAGGCCCAGCACTCCCCAGAACTTCATCCAACAGGCCGCCGGAGGGATCCCGTGAGGTTGCGCACCAGCCGCCACGAGGCCAAGACCATCGCCAAGTTCTCGGTGTTCGCCGCCATCTGCCTGGCGCTGGCCGTCTACATCGTCATCAAGCTCGGCAACCTGTACTTCGGGAGCACCAGCGGCTACTCGGCGGTCCTGTCCGACGCCACCGGGCTCTCCAAGGGCGACCCGGTCAAGATCGCCGGCATCCGGTCGGGCACGGTCGACTCCATCAAGCTCCAGCACGGGGCGGCGAAGATCGGCTTCTCCCTCGACAGGAACGTCCAGATGAGGACCGGCACCCAGGCCGGGCTCCGCTGGCGCAACGTGATCGGCCAGAAGGACCTGTACATCTACCCCGGCAACACGGGGCGGACCGTCGGGCCCGGCTACACCATTCCCGAGTCCCAGACCTTCGCCGGAGCTGACATCGGGGCGTTCCTCAACGCGGCCGGGCCCCTGCTCAAGGCGGTCAATCCCAACGACGCCAACTCCTTCGTCCAGGGCATCCTGGGCGCCCTCCAGGGCAACCAGGCCCAGGTCACCGGCCTGCTCGGCAACTCGGCCCAGCTGTCGTCGGCCCTGGGCGCCTCCGACAGCCAGGTGGGCTCGATCATCGACAACATGAGCCAGGTCCTGAGCGCCCTGGCCGCCCGCAACGGGGACATCAACACTCTCATCGACAACCTCAACCAGGCGGGCCAGGTGCTGGCGGCCAACAACGACAACCTCGACACCGCCATCTCCGACTTCGGCCAGCTGGCCTCCCAGCTGTCGAACCTCTTCTCGACCAACCGCGGCAACCTCGACGCCACGATCAACAGCCTCCAGAGCATCAGCGACGTGCTGAGCCAGCACCACGCCGACCTGCTCCAGGGCCTCAGCACCCTCTCCAACGTGGCCGCCTACGCCAACGTGACGAGGAACGGCCAGTACTTCCAGGGGTCCGGCCTCTACGTCTGTGCCTCCCACGAGCAGACGTGCATCTTCAGCCCGGCGCCGAACGCCCCCGGATCGTCGTCGTCGACCCAGGCGCCCGCATCATCGGCGGCCACGCCCTCGACGACGTCCGGCGCGCTGCCCATGCCGGGGGCGGCCCAGGTGACCCGTAGCCAGCCCAACCTCGGTGACTTTCTCCGGGCGGCCTCGTCGGGAGGCGGGTCATGAGACCACCTGGCTTGGGCGCTCTTCGCAACAAGCTCCCGTTCCGAGGCAACGGAAGGGGCGGCAACGGCAAGGCGGCCAACGGCCAGAGCAACGAGGCGCCCGCTCGCGAGGACACCAGACCCGGCGGTGGGAACGGAGCGGCCCGACAAGGCAACGGGCAGCCCCTGGCTCCCACGGGCAGGCTCGCCCCCATCGCCGCCTGGCGGCCGCGAGCGAGATCCTTCTCACCGAAGTCCTTCAGCGAGCGCAACCCCTACATCATCGGCAGCATCGCCCTGGCCATCATCCTGGTGTTCACAGCAGGTGCGTTGTTCCTGCAGGGCGGCACGCTCTTCACCAGCACCTTCCAGACCAGCGCAGCGTTCCCGAACACGGCCGGCATCAACTCGGGGGACCCGATAGTCGTCGCGGGTATCAAGGTGGGGAAGGTTGGGAGCGCCAAGCTGGACGGCAACCAGGTCCGGGTGGCGCTGAACATCAACAGCGGCACGCAGGTCCCCGCCGACTCCACGGCCGAGATCAAGATCCAGTCGTTCCTCGGCACGGAGGCGGTCAACCTCATTCCCGGCACCGACTGGTCGCATCAGCTCCACCAGGGCTCGGTCATCACCAAGACCAAGGTCCCCTTCAACCTCAACGAGCTCGCCAACACGGCCGTGCCCTCGCTCAACCAGACCAACTCCGCCCAGATCAACGAGCTGCTGGCCGACCTCCAGGCGGTCACCCAGGGCCAGCGGGGCAACGTCACCACGATCATCAACAACCTCAACGGCCTCACAACGACCGTGAACCAGCGCCAGGCCGAGGTGTCGGTCCTCCTGGACTCGGCCAACACCCTGGTGGGCACACTGAACGGCAGATCCCAGCAGCTGGCCAGCATCCTCTACAACCTCAACGTGGTGGTCCAGGGCCTGGCCCAGCGCAAGACGGCCCTCGCCCAGCTCATCGACTCCACCAACCAGGCCGCCAGCCAGCTCTCCGGTCTGGTCGGGGCCAACCGGCCCAAGCTGCAGGCCATCCTCAACGAGGTCCACACCGACCTGCAGATCATCGACAGCCGCCAGGTCGACCTCACCCAGGGTCTGGGCTATGCCGCGGTGTCGGTCAGCGGGTTCTCCAACATCGGCTACGTCGGTCCCAACAGCGACATCCCGACACCGTTCAGCTCCTCCTCGACCGGCGTTCGCGGCAGCGCCGAGGCGTCGATCTTCGACCCCTGCGGGACGCTCAACCAGATCTTCAATGAGGCATTCAACCAGGGCCCGATCTCGCATCCCGACCCTGCGCAGACGGGACCCGGGAGGTCCTGCGCCACCCAGCCCAGCATCGAGCCCAACCAGTTCGCCCACGCCTCGTCGCCGTCCTCGTCCGGCGGATCGTCGGGCGCCCCCTCAGCGTCGGGCGGCTCGCCCGTCCAGCCCTCGGGCAACCCGGCAAGTTCGCTCCCCGGCTCGGTGTCGGGTGGGCAGTCGATCGCCTCTCTGTTCGCCCCGCAGCTGGGAAGCAGCCCGTGAGCGGGCGGGAGCGGTGTCGGACGGCCGCCCGGCCTCGACGCCGCCGCGGCCGGGCCGTCGTCGGCACGGCCCTGGTGGCGTGCCTGGGGCTGGTCGGCTCGGCCTGCTCTGCTCTCACGGGCGGGTCGTCGGGCACCTATTCGCTCCAGGCCAACTTCTCCCGCGGTGACAACCTGTTCGCCCCCACCCCGGTCAAGGAGCTCGGCATCCCCATCGGCACGGTCACCTCGGTCAAGAACGAGGGCGACCACGTGGTGGCGAAGATGTCGATCGACGACAAGAACCCGCTGCCCGCCGGCGTCAGGGCCGACGTCACCCAGGACACCCTCCTGAGCCAGGGATTCGTCCAGATGTCGCCCGGCTACACGGGCGGCCCCCGCCTGCCTGCCGGCTCGGTGATCCCTCTCGACCGGACGTCGGTGCCGGCGACCACCGACGAGCTGCTCGGCAGCCTCAACAAGTTCCTGGGCGCCATCAACCCCCCCACCGCCGCCGGCGCCGTCACCAGCCTGGCCCAGGTGCTGCAAGGGAACGGGGCCCAGCTCAACTCGCTGATCCACAACGCCTCCGGGACGATCAGCCTGCTGGCTCAGAAGGGCAACGAGCTCGGCCAGCTGCTCGGCGCCGTGGGCCAGCTCACCGGGACCCTGGACAAGCAGAACGGTGTCATCGGCCAGTTCATCAACAACTACAACACGGTGTCCGGCGTGTTAGCGGCCAACCGTGACCAGCTGTCGGGTGCGATCACCAACCTCAACGACGCCACCGTGCAGGCCACGGCCCTCCTCCAGCCCAACCTCACGCCCCTCCAGCAGGACGTGGCCAACCTGACCTCGCTCAGCCGGGGCCTGGACCACAACCTCGGCAGCCTCGACCAGTCCCTCTATTCGATCCCCCACCTGTTCGAGCAGCAGAGCTACGACCCCGTCCGCAACTGGGACAACATCAACGTCGGTTCGGGCTCGGGCCTCACCTTTCCCGACTTCGCTGCGGTGATGGCCGACCGCCTGGCCAGCGTGTGCCGGCGCTTTCTGGGCCCCGCGGCCTGGAACTCGGCGACCAACACGCCAACCGGGTGTGGCGACCCCAGCTTCTTCGTTCCCGTCCTCAGCCAGTTCGCCACCATTCTCAACAAGCAGGGATCCCCGGCGAACACGCCCCCCAACTCCGGTCCCACCAACAACGCGACCGCCGGCGGGGCGTTCAACGCCGGCCTCCAACAGATCCCCGGTCTGACCCCGACGCAGCGCTCCCAGATCACCGCCGGACTGGCTTCTCCCCCGCCGCCACCTCCGAGCGGTAACAGCCTGAGTGCCCCCGGGGCCAACCAGCTCCCGGCCATGCCCACCGCCATCCAGCCGGCCCAGAACCGGGGCCACTCGTCCTGGCCCTATCTCCTCCTCATTCTGCTGGTCCTCGCAGCTCTCTTCGGCGCATGGGAGCTCTACCGCCGCTACCGCAGAGCGAGGGCGGGATGACGGCGCGCCGCGTCGCCCGAGACGAGCAGTCCTGGCCCGGGGCCAATCTCCTGCGCCGACGCGGGGCCCGCGCCGCCATCGTGATCGTCGTGCTCCTGGGCGGCGCCCTGCTGGCGAGCTGCGCGCCGGGCGCGCCCACCACCCTGACGGTCCACGCCGGATTCCCCGACGTGGGCGCGCTGGCACCCAACGCGCCGGTCGAGGTCGCCGACATCACCGTCGGGCACGTGTCGGGCATGCACCGGGTGGGCGACCACGCTGTGGTGGACCTCACCATCAACCGCAGCGCCCACGTGCCGTCGACGGTATCGGCCCACCTCACGCAGACATCGCTCATCGGGGAGACGATCGTCTCGCTGCAGCCGGCGCAGGGCCAGCCACCGACTCCCACGCTGACCGACGGGGCGACCCTCACCAACACCCAGGTCGACCCGGGGGTGGAGCAGCTGGTGCAGGCGGGCACCAACTTCATCGGGGCACTGTCGGCCAACGACCTCGCCACCGCCCTCCAGCAGGGGGCCCAGGCCTTCGGAGACCAGGGACC
>JBPYEZ010000116.1:0-3110 GCA_051984395.1 Acidimicrobiales bacterium
GTCGTGCAACTCCACGATGTCGGCATCGTGCGGCCCGAAGCCACAGGCATCCCAGGCCGCCGCGGCCGTCTGGGCGAGCCGATCGTGATAGTCGAGCGAACCGTTTCCCGAACGCGCCACGGAGGCGATGATACGGGGAGCGGACGCGCGCACCGGAACCGAAGGTCCGGCGAGGACGAGTGCGGCGGCGCCGTCGGTAAACGAACTGCACATGAGTCGGGTGAGCACGCCTGCGACCTGAGGGGATGCCAGAACCTCGTCGATCGTCGCGGTGCGCTGACACTGGGCCAGGGGATTGCGCGACGCGTGCTCGAACGCTTTGACCGCCGCCGCCGCGATCTGGCGGGACGTCACGCCGGTGTCGGCCATGAGGCGCTGGGCCCAGGCGTTGTTGAGGCCCATCAAGATGCTGCCGGCCGGGTTGTCGTCCTCGCGGCGCCGCTCATGCAGGTCGACGCGGTACTCGGCGGGCAGGCCATCCTCGATCCCCGCGATCGTCTCGGCCCGGTTGCCGGTCCACATCTTCTCGACGCCGAGCGCGAGCACCGGGCGATCACCCGCCGTGGCGGCCAACGTGGCCAGGTGCAGTGCCGAGCTGCCTCCGGCGCACGAGTTGTCGACGTTGACGATGCCGACGTCACCGAGCCCCGCCTTGCGCAGCCAGCTCTGGCCGCGCAGGCAGCCCTGGTCGCTGAGCCGGCCCGCCAGCGCGTTGCCCAGGATCACCAGTCCGAGCTCGTGGGGCGGCACGCCGGCGTCGCCGAGTGCCTCGTGCGTGGCCTCGTACGCCATCGACTCGAGTGACAGGTCGCGTCGGCTCATGTCGGTCATGCCGGTGCCGAGGATGGCGACATCCGCTGCGCTCATCGCGACGCCTCCGCCAGCATCCGCTCCGACCCGCCGGCCGCGTTCCAGGCGGACCGGATCGCACCGAACTGCTCCACCGCCCGCGCTCCCGCGATCATCACGACGATGTGGCGTGCTCCTGCCTGGGTAAACCGGTGCATGGCCGCCGCACAGGCCTGCGCTGTCCCGGCGACGAGGTGGCGCCGGAAGGCCTTCGTCGGCAAGCGGTAGAGGTGCGAGAGCCAGGCCGTGCCCTGAGCGAGCGCGTCGTCACCGCCGACGGACGCGTACACGACGACGCCCGCCTCGACGGAGGCCGGATCGCGCCCGGTCTCGGCCGTCTCCTTCCGGAGTGCGGTGAGGGCCGCCGCGTACTCGTCGGGGGTGAGGAAGAGAGGAATCCAGCCGTCGCCGAGTGCCGCGGCACGCCGCCGAGCGGCGGCGCTGCCACCCCCGAACCACAGGGGCACCGGCGCCGACGAGGGTGCCTGGACGTAGGAACCGGAGTCCGCCCCCTCCCCGGACCGCGCCGCACCGGGTCGGGCGGCCCAGGCCTCGCGTAGCCGGGCCACGCCGAGGTCCAGGAGGCGGCCGCGGCGGTGGAAATCGATCCCGGCCCGGGCGTACTCCCCTTCGTGGCTGCCGCTCCCCAGCCCGAGCACGAAGCGTCCTCGGGAGAGGATCTGCAGGGCTGTGGCCTGCTTCGCCACGGCAGCCGGCTGGCGGAGAGGAAGCTGGAGCACACAGGTCCCCAGCGTGGGTCTCGTCGTCACGGTTGCGGCCACGGCGAGGGTCGTCATCGCCTCTGGCATGGGGTGGGGCCAGTAGAGGTGGTCCACAGCCCAGAGCGAGTCGGCGCCGGCATCCTCGGCCCCCCGGCACAGTGCAGCCAGCTCTCCTGCAGAGCCAGTAGTACCTAGGGTACTACCACCTTCACTGATGAGTTCTCCCTGCGTAGAGGTGGGAATGATCAGCCCCAGGGAGACATGGCGCGCTTCGTTTCCTACCGGCGTCACACCGACATAGTACGCCGGTAGGACCCCGTTGCCTATTCCGGATTCGACCCCGTGGTCGCTTCGGGCGCTGCAACCGGGGGGGTGGCGAGCGGGTCGTCGATCACTGCCAGCGAGCAGCGCGCCTCGCAGATGGCCCGTCCTTCGTCGTCGGTCAACGAGATGTGCCAGACCTGCACGCTGCGCCCGACACGGGCGGGCGTGGCAGTCGCGGTGAGGTGGCCGTCACGCAGCGGGCGCAGGTGGCTGGCGTTGAGCTCAATGCCCACCACGCTGCGCCCCGGTCCGGCCGCCAGGTGCGCGCCGGCGCTCGCGGCGGACTCAGCCAGGAGGGCGGAGACCCCGCCGTGGAGGATGCCGAACGGCTGGTGAACCTTCCAGTCGACGGGGAGTCGCAGCACCACCCGCTCCGGACCGGCTTCTATGAACTCGACGCCGAGGAGCTCGTGGATGCTCGGGCTGGCGCCCGGAACGAGGGTGGAGCCGTCGGGGCTGACGGGGGGCATGCCCGAAGGAGATGGAGAGGGACTCGTCACGGCCGGGATGCTATTCAGCCGGCCAGGCCCGCCGTTCACGCCGGCGCGCCGTTAACCTGAGCGCCGTGGCCGACGTGGTCGACCTGCGTAGCGACACCGTCACCCAGCCGACGCCCGCGATGCGACGCGCCATGGCAGACGCCGAGGTCGGCGACGACGATTACGGCGAGGACCCGACCGTCCGTGCGCTCGAGGAAGCCTTCGCCGCTCGTTTGGGTAAGGCGGCCGCGCTGTTCGTCGCGTCCGGCGTCATGGCCAACCAGGTCGCATACCGGGTTTTGTGTCCTCCCGGGACGGCCGTGGTGGCGGGGCGGCGCCAGCACGTCGTGGCCTACGAGTACGGCGCCGCGGCCAAGAACGCCGGTATTCAGTTCGTCGAGGTGGACGACTCCGGCGGGGTCGTGCGGGGCGAGGACGTGCTGTGGGCACGCCGGGCGGCCGACCACCATCAACCTGCGGTGTCGCTGGTGAGCATCGAGAACACGCACATGGCGGCGTCGGGAGCGCCCTGGACCGTCGACGCTCTCGCCGCGCTGGTGGAGGCGGCTGGTCCCGTTCCCATCCATCTGGACGGGGCGCGCCTCTTCAACGCGGAGGTCGCCACGGGAGTCCAGGCGGCGCGCTGGGCGGCCTCGGCAACGACCGTGATGTGTTGCCTGTCGAAGGGCCTGTGTGCACCGGTGGGATCCCTCCTCGCGGGATCCGAGGAAGTCAT
>JBPYEZ010000117.1:0-26220 GCA_051984395.1 Acidimicrobiales bacterium
GGTCGAGCTTGGTGACGCCGTCGACGATGGCCGCCACCACGGGGCCGAAGTCCTCCGACACCGACTCCAGCGACAGCCCCGTGTCCTCGACCGCATCATGGAGCAGCGCCGCCGCGATCGTGACGTCGTCCAGGCCCAGCTCGGCCACGACGGTGGCGACGGCGAGGGGGTGGTTGATATAGGGCTCGCCTGAGTTGCGGACCTGGTCCAGGTGGGCCTGCTCGGCGACCCGGTAGGCCTGGGCGATGAGCGAGGTCGAGGCCTTCGGATGCCGGGCCCGGAAGGCCTTGATCAACGGCGTGACAGCCGGGGTGGGCGCGGACGTCTGGCGATGCCAGGGCAACAGGGCCCGGTCGACGCCCACCATCCGCATCATCAGCGGCTGCTCACGCCCCAACCCTGCTCAGGCCTATACCAATCGCCATTCTCCTACGGTACTCGGCGCACTGGCACCAGGGCGCCATCCCTCGGCGCCTCTGGTCGCAGCGCTGCCGATCAGCGCCGCTTGCCCTTCTTCCGGGGGCGAGGAGAGGAGCGGCGACCAGACGAACGCCCCTTCGCCGCGCTCGGCCGGGGACGTCGGGCGGGGGTGGGCGCGGGCCGTTGGCCGGCACCATCTGCCGATTCCGCTGCCACCCCGTCCTCGCGGGCGGTCCCGCCGTCCGTCGCCGCGGCATCCTCCACAGCCGCTCGCCTGGAACGGTCCGTGCGGCCGCCACCGGATCCGGCTCGCACCAGCGCGCCCTGCTGGGCGCCGCTTCCCCGGGCAGCGGCAGCCGCCGCCGGCGTGAGCAGCGTCATGGCCTCGCCCCGGGCGCCGAGCCGCTGGCGGATCGTGGCGTACCGACCCTCGCGCTCCTTCATCATGGCAAGGAGCGGGGACGCGATGAAGATCGAGGAGTAGGCCCCGCTGGCCAGACCGATGAACAGGGCCAGCCCGAACTCCTGGAGGGGCTTGGCCCCGAGGAACTGGGCGCCGATGACGAGGATCGACAGGATGGGGAGCAACGCCACCAGCGACGTGTTGATCGAGCGCATCAGCACCTGGTTCATGGACAGGTTGACCATGTCGCTGTAGGTGAGCCGACCTGTCGACGCCAATCCCTTGGCGTTCTCCTGGACCCGGTCGAACACCACGATCGTGTCGTAGAGCGAGTACCCCAGAATGGTGAGGAACGCCACCACCGTGGCCGGGGTGACCTGCAACCCCGACAAGGAGTAGATCCCTCCCGTGACGAGGATGTCGTGGATGACAGCCACGATGGCTGCCACCGCCATCTTCCACTCGAAACGGACGGTGATGTACAGCGCGATGGCCAGGAAGAACGCCAACAGCGCGTACTCGGCCTTCGTGGTGATCTCGTGGCCCCACGTCGGGCCCACGTCATTGATGCTGACCTGTGACGGCTGCACCCCCGCCACCGAGGCCAGCTTGTTGGTGACGGCCTGCTTCACCTGGGCCTGATGGGCGGCCGAGCCCGAGTTGACGTTGGCCTCCACGTCGAGTGTCTTCCCGCCCAGCACGGTGATCGTGGGATCCGAGACGCCCACCGAGCCCACGGCCGAACGGGCCTGGCTCACGCTAACGTTGGGCGCCACCACCTGCCAGGACGTGCCGCCCTTGAACTCGATGCCGAAGTTGAGGCCCTTCACGCCGAGCGAGATGGACCCTATGACGATCACGATGGCCGACAGCAGGAACCAACGCCACCGCTTGCCGACGAAGTCGAACGCCGTCTCGCCGCGGTACAGGCGCGACCACAGGCCGCGCAGGCCGCGCTTGCGCTCGCTCACGCTCACGCCGGGGTCCTCGCCGGGGTCTTGGGGGTGCTGGCAGCCGGCGTGGCGTCAGGCGAGGCCAGGCCCCTGGCCACGCCAAGCCAGCGGGCCTCGGTGAAGAGGCGATTGCGCCCGACCATCACCACCATCGGCCGGGTGAACGTGTAGGTGATGATGACGTCGAGCAGCGTGGACAGGCCCAGATAGAAGGCGAAGCCCCGCACGGCCCCGACGCTCAGCCAGTAGAGGATGGCGGCACCGATGAACGAGACGGCGTCGGCCGCCAGGACGGTACGGAAGGCAGAGCGGAAGCCCCTGTCCACCGACGAGCGGATCGTCTTGCCGGACCGTATCTCGTCCTTCAATCGCTCGAAGTAGACGACGTAGGAGTCGACCGTGATGCCGATGGAGACGATGATGCCGATCACGCCGGACAGGTCGAGGGCCAGGCCGTTGCTGTGGCCCAGGTACGACACGATCGCCCACAACAGGGCAGCGGTGATGGCCAGGCCCGCGACCACGATCACCCCCAGGGCCCGGTAGTAGGCGATCATGTACAGCATCACCAGCCCCAGCCCGACGAGGCCGGCCACCAACCCGGCGTGGAGCGAGTCACGGCCCAGAGTGGGCGACACCGTGGTGACCGTCTGCTGGTTGAGCTGCACCGGTAGGGCGCCGTAGCGGAGGATCAGGGCCAGGTTCTTGGCCGACGACTCGTTGAAGCTTCCGGTGATCTGGCCCTGGCCACCGAAGCTCTGCGCATTGATCGTCGGCGCCGACTGCACTGTCCCGTCGAGCTCGATGGCCACCTGCTTCTGGTAGTACTGCTGGGCCAGCTGGTCGAACTTGGGCGAGCCCGAGCTCGTGAGGGTGAAGTTGACCTGCCACCCACCACCGTTCTGGGGCACAGCCGCACTGGCGTTCTTGATGATGCTCCCGTTGAGGATGGCGGGGCCGAGGACATAGCGCGTCGTCGAGTTGATCTGGGGCAGCAGGACGTTGCTCTGCGAGTTGTCGCTGCCCTTGGGCGTGCTGGCGACACTGGCGAGAGTGGGGTCGGCCTGGCCGCCGGCGGCCGAGGGAGAGCAGGACGGCGGGCCCGCTGGCGGAGGGGGCTGGCCCGGCGCCGGTGGCGTGTACGGCGGCGCCGTGCACAGCACCGGGCGGAAGAACAGCTGCGCGGTCTGGCCCACGATCTGCAGCGCCCGCTGCTGGTCCTTGACACCCGGAAGCTGGATGATGATGTTGCCCCCCTCGCGGGCGATGTTCGGCTCGGCCACGCCGAGGGCGTCCACACGGTTGCGGATGATCGAGATGGCCTGGTCGAGCTGGTCCTGGGGGACCTGGTGCGCAGGCTTGTAGACCACCGACGCCCCGCCCTGGAGGTCCAGCCCCAGCGCCGGCGAGTACCCGAGGGCGATCACCGCCCCCAGCGCCCCCAAGCACACCAGCACCGTCCCGATGGCCCATGCCATCAGGCGCCGTCTCATCGCAGAGCTCCCATCTACCCGGCGATCTCCTGGGGTCCCCCGTCGTCCCGGTGGCGGCCCGAGGGCCGGGGTCCATCGTCAGGGGACTCGTGCTCGGCGGGCTCGTCCTCGACGGAATCGTCTCCGAGAGACTCACCCTCGAGAGAGTCGTCTTCGAGAGCGTCGTCTTCGTCACTCTCGGTCGGGTGCTCCACCTTGCGGCCCAGCGCCTGTCGCAGCATGGCGATCGTCACGCCGGGAGCCACCTCGATGTAGACCCGGTCCTCCTCGATCGCCTCGACGTGGCCGACGATGCCGCTGACGGTCACGACCTCGTCACCGATCTCGATCGACGACACCAGAGCCTGCTGCTGGCGGACGCGTTGCTGCTGCGGCCGAATGAGCAGGACATACATCAGGATGAGCAGCAGGGGCAGGAAGAGGAGGATTTCCATGGATTGGCCCTCCGAACGGAGCAGTCATCGAGGTTACTCCAGGCGGAGTGGCGGGAGTTCTCAGGCAGACGGGCCGGGTAGACGGGTCCACTGCCCCGCGAGCTCGGCCCGCAGGCCGGCGAGGGCTCCGGTTCCGATCGCCTCTCGTATGCGGGCCACGAGGGCGAGGATCCAGGCCAGGTTGTGCATCGTGAGGAGCCTGCGGGCCGAGGCCTCGCCGACAACCAGCATGTGGCGCAGGTACGCCCGCGACCAGCGTTCGCAGACCCCGCAGGGGCAGGCCGGATCGATGGGATCCCCGTCCCGGGCAAAGCTGGCGTTGCGCAACCGGAGCGGTCCGACGGCCGTCATCGCCGTGCCGTGCCGGGCCAGCCGGGTCGGCAGGACGCAATCGAACATGTCGATCCCCGCCGCGACCGCCTCGACGAGGCCGACGGGGTCCCCCACCCCCATCAGGTAGCGGGGCCGGTCGACCGGCAGCTCCGCCACCGTCGGGGCCAGGGCGGCCAGCATCGCGCTCCTGGTCTCGCCGACCGACAAGCCCCCGATGCCGTACCCGGCCAGGTCGAGCTCCACCGTCCGGCGCGCGCTCTCGGCCCGCAGCGCCTCGTCGGTGCCCCCCTGCACGATGCCGAAGAGGGCCTGACCCTCGCGTCCCGCCCGCCGATGGGCCTCGCGGGCCCGCCGCCCCCAGGCCACCGTCCGGTCGACGGCCTGACGGAGCGCTGCCGGTGAGGAGCTCAGTGGCGGGCACACGTCGAGGGCCATCTGGATGTCGGCGCCGAGGAGCCCCTGGACGGCCACGGCATCTTCGGGCGTCAGCCGGTGGGTCGAGCCGTCGTAGGTGGAGCGGAACGTCACGCCGTCGTCGTCCACCTTCGCCGCCAGCGACAGCACCTGGTATCCCCCCGAGTCGCTGAGCACGTGGCCCCTCCAGGCGGCGAAGCGATGGATGCCCCCCAGCTCGGCCACCACCTCGGCACCAGGACGGAGCATCAGGTGGTAGGTGTTGGCCAGCGTGACCTCCACACCGAGCGCCTCGAGGTCGGCGCTGGACAGACCCTTCACGCTGCCACGGGTGCCGACGGGCATGAAGCACGGCGTCGTGAAGCGGCCGCGAGGAGTCTCCACCGTCCCCGTGCGGGCAGCTCCGTCAGTGCCCGCCACCGTGAAGCGCAGCGTCACCCGCCCGCCTCCCCCGGCCGCCGGCTCACGAGCATGGCGTCTCCGAAGGACAGAAATCGGTAGCCCTCGCCGAGGGCGAGATCGTAGAGCGTGCGCCACCGCGCGCCACAGAAGGCGTCGACCAGTAGGAGGAGCGACGAGCGCGGGAGGTGGAAGTTGGTCAACAGCACGTCCACCACGCGGAACTGGAACCGGCCGTGGATGAACAGCGACGTGCGCCCGGACAGCTCTCCGGTGACGGCCGCCGACTCGAGGGCCCGGACGGTCGTCGTGCCCACGGCCACCACCCGCCGGGCTCGACGGCATGCCTCGAGCGTCGTCGCCGGGACCGAGTACCGCTCGCTGTGCATGGTGTGGTCCTCGGGGCGGGCGGCGGTGATCGGTCGAAAGGTGTCGGCGCCGACGGCCAGGTCGACCGTCGCCAGTGCCGCGCCACGGGCCCGACACCGCTCCACCAGCTCGGCGTCGAAGTGGAGACCGGCGGTGGGCGCCGCCACGGAGCCCGGCCGGCGGGCGAACACGGTCTGGTACCGGCCGGGGTCCTCGAGCGGCTCGTGGATGTAGGGCGGCAGGGGGAGCTGGCCCTGGGACTCGGGGAGCGCGGCGTCGAGGAGCCGCACGATCCGGCGGCCGTCGCCCCCGTGGCGGGAGCCGGCCGATGGCCCGTGGACCTCGGCCGCGGGCGACTGCCCGGCGAACAGGGTCGTCCCCGGCGCCACGCGGCGGCTCGGTCGGATCAGCGCCTCCCAGCAGCCGGCCCCACCGTCGCACGGCTCGAGGAGCAGCACCTCGACCGCTCCCCCGGTGGCCTTGCGCAGGCGCAGCCGGGCCGGGATCACCCGGCTTTCGTTCACCACGAGCAGATCGCCCGGTTCCAGGACCGCAGGCAGCTCCGCCACCGTGAGATGGCGCGGCGGCCGGGCGTCGTCGATGGCCACCAGCATCCGGGCGTCCGACCGCCGGTGGGCGGGCCGCTGGGCGATCGCCTCGGTGGGCAGGTCGTAGTCGAAGCCCTCCAAGCGGTCCGGCACCACGCCGCGAGCGTAGGGGTCACCGGGCCGGGCTGGCGGAGCCGGAGGCGTGGATCCCGGCGCCGACCTGGCGTCAGTCGAACAGCGCCTCGGGCGTCGGCGGGCTGGCCAGCCCGAGGTGGCTCCAGGCCGCCGGGGCCGGTACCCGGCCGCGGGCCGTCCGCATCAGGAGGCCGCGCTGCAACAGGAAGGGCTCGTACACGTCCTCGACCGTTTCGGGTTCCTCGCCCACGCTGACCGCCAACGTGCCGAGCCCGACAGGGCGTCCGCCGAAGCGGCGGCACAGTGCCTCGAGGATCGACCGGTCCACCTTGTCCAGACCCAGCTGGTCGACCCCGAACAGCTCGAGGCCCTTCGCTGCTGCCTCCCGGGTCACGGCACCCTCGCCCCGAACCTCGACGAAGTCCCGGACCCGCCGGAGAAGGCGGTTGGCGATGCGGGGCGTGCCCCGCGATCGGGCGGCGATCTCGTCGGCGCCACCCCGGTCGATCTCGACACCGAGGATGCGCGCCGTCCGCCCGATGATGGTCTCCAGCTCACCGGGGGTGTAGTAGTCGAGCCGGGCGACGAAGCCGAACCGCTCACGCAATGGGCCCGTGACGAGCCCCGTCCTTGTCGTCGCCCCCACCAGCGTGAACCGGGGAAGGTCGAGGCGGATCGAGCGGGCCGTCGGGCCCTTGCCGATCACGATGTCGAGCTGGAAGTCCTCCATGGCCGGGTACAGGATCTCCTCGACCGCCCGCGCCAACCGGTGGATCTCGTCGATGAAGAGAACGTCACCCTCCGCCAGGTCGGTGAGGATCGCGGCCAGATCTCCGCCCCGGACCAGTGCGGGACCGGAAGTGATCCGCAAACCAGCCCCCATCTCGTTGGCCACGATGCCCGCCAGCGTCGTCTTCCCGAGGCCTGGTGGGCCGGCGAAGAGCAGATGGTCGACCGCCTCGCGCCGCCGGCGCGAGGCCTCGAGCACGATCTCGAGGTGCTCCTTCAGCTGGGACTGCCCCACGAACTCCACCAGATGGCGAGGCCGGAGCCCGATCTCCTCGGCGGCCTCCACCGGAGCCGCCGAGGGATCGACGGCGCGTACGACGTCGGCTCGACCGTCGGTGCCGACCGTGCCGTCGGTGGGGCGATCATCCCGACCGGCGTGCCCGTCGGCGCTCACCACCTCCCTGCGCCGGCTCACGGCGCCGCCGCCAGCTCGCGGAGGGCCGCCCGCAACACCTCCTCGGTCGCACCCTCGGCGGGCACCGACTGCAGCACCTGTCGCACCTCCTCGGGACCGTAACCGAGTCCGGCCAGCGCGGCGCGGACCTCGGCCCGGACTCCGGCCCCGCCCCCCGTCGTGGTCGTCGGCTGGGCATCGAGGTCGGGCAGGTCGAGGCGAGCCTTGAGCTCGATCAGAAGGCGGGCAGCAGTCTTGCGCCCGACGCCCGGCACGAGAACGAGCGAGTCGATGTCGTCGGTCAGCACCGCCCGCTGCAGCGACGCCGGCGTGTGAGCGGACAGGATCGCCAGCGCCAGGGCCGGTCCCACTCCGTGGGCACCCACCAGCGCCTCGAAGCACCGGCGCTGCTCTCGGGTGGTGAAGCCGTAGAGCACGATGGCGTCCTCGCGCACGTGGGTATGCACGTGCAGAAAGGCGGGGGCACCGAGCTCCAACGGGACCAACATGGACGTCGGAACCGTGACTCGGTACCCCACGCCGCCCACCTCGACGAGCACGTCACCATCCTCACCGCGGTCGATGACGATGCCGCGCAGGGAGCCGATCACGGCGAACCTCCTTTGGCGACGGCCGCACTGATCCGCCTGGTGCGGGGGGCGACGGTGAGGTGGCAGATGGCCAGCGCCAATGCGTCGGCAACGTCGCTCGGCGCCGGGGGATCCGGCAGGCCCAGCAGGACGGCCACCATCCGCTGCACCTGCTCCTTGGTCGCCGATCCGTAGCCGGTCACGGCCTGCTTCACTTCGTTGGCGGTGTACTGGGCCACGGCGCACCCCGCTTCGGTCGCCGCGACCAGGGCCAGGCCGCTGGCCTGCCCAACGGACATAGCCGTGCGGGCGTTGGTCTGGAAGAACACCCGCTCGACGGCGACGGCCTCCGGCGACAGCTCGCCGATGAGCAGGCGCAGCTCGCGGGCCAGATCAGCCAGCCGTTCTGGCAACGGCGCTCCGACCTCGGTGGTGATGACGCCGGCAGCGACCGTCGACAGCTCGGCCCCGCTGCCTGCGACGCAGCCGTAACCGCACGTCGAGACCCCAGGATCGATCCCTAGCACGAACACTCGTTCGAGCCTACCGGAGCGGAGGCCGGAGGGCGCGGACGGTGGCCCGTGTCACCGCTACTCGTCGCGGCGGTCGGCGATCAGGCCTCGACGAGCTCGAGGATGGAGTCGGGGATGTCGAAGTTGGAATAGACGTTCTGCACGTCGTCGTGCTCCTCGAGCGCATCGATGACCCGCAGGACGCGCCGGGCGTCGCCTTCGTTGCCCAGAGGGATCGTGGTGGTGGCGAGCATGGTGAGGTCGGCCGAATCGTAGGGGTACCCGGCCTCCTCCAGGGCCGCTCGCAGGCCCCCGAGCTCGGTCGGGGGACAGGTGACCTGCCACGTGTCGCCATCGTCGGCGAGGTCCTCCGCCCCCGCTTCGAGCGCCACGAGCATGAGGTCGTCCTCGGGCACGGTCTTGGGCATGATCACGACACCCTTGCGCTCGAACTGCCATGACACCGCGCCGGGCTCGGCCATCGACCCGCCATTGCGGGTGAAGATGCTGCGGACGTCGGCCCCGGTGCGGTTGCGGTTGTCGGTCAGGCACTCGACGATGATCGCGACCCCGCCAGGCGCGTAGCCCTCGTAGGTGACGTTCTCGTAGCGCACGCCCTCGAGCTCACCGGTCCCCCGCTTGATCGCCCGCTCGATGGTGTCGGTCGGGACCGACGCGTCCCGCGCCTTGCCGAACATGGTGCGCAGCGTGGCGTTGGAGTTGACGTCTCCGCCGCCCTCTCGCGCCGCCACCTCGACCTGGCGGAGGATCTTGGCGAACAGCTTTCCCCTCGCCTTGTCCTGGGCACCCTTCCGGTGCTTGATCGTCGCCCACTTGGAATGACCGGACATGGCAACCCCTCCTACTGCCCTGGGCCGCCGGCCCCGGAACCAACGCTTGACAAGAAGAGCTCGTGCAGACGCCAGTCGCCCGCCAGCTCGGGATGGAACGCGGCGACCAGCACACTTCCCTGACGGCACACCACCGGCTGGCTCCGCGGCTGGGTCCCCGGCTGGTCGACCAGGTCGCCGTCCCGGGCCGGGCGTGCCGGTCGGTCCACGCTGGCCAGCACCTCGACCCCGGGGCCGGCCCGCTCCACCACCGGAGCCCGGATGAACACCGCCCGCATGGGACCGCCCGTGAGGTTGCCCACCTCGAGGTCGCTCTCGAACGACTCGATCTGGCGGCCGAACGCGTTCCTGCGAACCGACAGGTCGATGGCCCCGAAGCACCGCTGGTCGCCCCGCCCGTCGATCACCTCCGTCGCCAGCAGGATCATCCCCGCACAGGTGCCGAAGGCCGGCATGCCCTCCGCCAGGCGGTCGGCGATGGGAGCGAAGAGTCCCGACCACTCCAACAGCATCGACATCGTGGTGGACTCCCCGCCGGGCAGGATCATGGCGTCGATGCCCGCCAGCTCCTCGGGGGACCGGACCTCGACGGGGTCGGATCCGAGATCAGCCAGGACCCGGGCGTGCTCCCCGACGTCGCCCTGCAGCGCGAGGATCCCGACCTTCACCTGGCGGCACCCGGTCGTTCATCGCTCACCAGCCTCGCTCGGACAGCCGCACCTCGAGGCCGTCGATCTCGCTGCCGGGCATGGGCTCGCCGAGATTGCGGCTGACCTTGGCCAGGATGTCAGGCCGGCGGTGATGGGTGGTCGCCTCGACGATCGCCCGGGCCCGGCGGGCGGGGTCCGCGCTCTTGAAGATGCCCGATCCCACGAAGACGGCCTCGGCGCCCAGCTGCATGACCAGCGCGGCGTCGGCCGGAGTCGCCAGCCCGCCAGCACAGAAGAGCGGCACCGGAAGCCGCCCGGTCTCGGCGATCTCCTGTACCAGTGCGACGGGCGCCTGGAGCTGCTTGGCCCATCCGTACAGCTCCGCCGAATCGGCCTGGGTGATGCGCCGGATGTCGCCGAGGATGGACCGGAGATGGCGCACGGCCTCGACGACGTTACCGGTACCCGCCTCGCCCTTCGAGCGGATGAGGGCGGCCCCCTCCGATATGCGGCGCAGTGCTTCTCCGAGGTTCGTCGCGCCACAGACGAAGGGAACCGAAAACGCCCACTTGTCGACGTGGTGGGCCTCGTCCGCCGGTGTCAGCACCTCGCTCTCGTCCACATAGTCGACACCGAGCGCCTCGAGGATCTGCGCTTCGACGAAGTGGCCGATGCGCGCCTTCGCCATCACCGGGATCGTGACGGCGCCCTGGATGGCCTCGACGAGCGCAGGGTCGCTCATGCGGGCGACCCCTCCGTCACGACGGATGTCGGCCGGAACGCGCTCGAGGGCCATGACCGACACGGCACCGGCACTCTCCGCCACCTTGGCCTGCTCGGCGTCGACGACGTCCATGATGACGCCGCCCCGCAGCATCTCCGCCAGGCCGCGCTTCACCCTGCTGGTCGCTGTCGCCCGCGACCCTCCGGCAGCCGGCTCCATCGACGACCCCGACGTCGACGATCCGCTCACTGGCACGTTCTCACCCACCAACCCGATTCTACCGGCCGCGCGCTCGCTCAGAGCTCCCGTAACGCCTGGAGCCGCTCCTCGAGCGAGCTCCCCTGGCGGAGGATCCACAGGTGATCGGTCGCTCTTGCGCGCGCTCGGCGGACGGGGGCCGCCTCGCCGGAGCCGGCGGCGATCTTCTCCAAGGCCGAGATCAGACCGGGCGGATAGCGGGTCAGGGCGACTGCGGCGAGATCGGCCAGCGGTTCGCGTGTGTCCCCGGCGCCCCAGAAAGGCAGACGAGCAGCCGGGGGAAACAAGACGGCCACCGGGCCCAGCGCCGTGACCGCGACCGTTGCGGGAAGGATGTCGTGAGCCTTCACGTGGCTGAGCTCGTGGGCCAGCACGGCCTCCAGCTCGATTCGGCCCAGCGACGACACGAGTCCGGTCGTGACGACGATGGTGGTTCGCCGCGGATGGAGCCCGACGGTCAGAGCGTTGGGCACGTCGTCGTCGACCACTCGAAGCGTCGGCTTCGGGATACCCGACGCGGCACACAGCCCGTCGACGAGGTTGTGCACCCTCGGCTGCTCGTCGATGCCCGCCGGCCGGGCGCCCGTCAAGCGGACGGTCGCCGCCACACCTCCCCACCGGGTCGCCAACCCGGCGGCGGCGCCGGCGACCACACCCACGACGAGCCCGACGACCACCGAGACGAGCGCGCCCGCAATGACCAGTCCTACTGCGAAGGCGACCACCGTTGGCAGGGCGGCGAGGAGCGCGGCGCGCCGGTGGTTGGCCGCGATCTCGGCCCGGCCCGGCACCTCGGTCCCGCTCGGCGGCTTGCTCGACAGTGTCGCTCCTTGGCCCATCATTCGACGTGGCACGGCCAGGCCCGCCTAGGAACGGCCTCGGGCACCGGGTCGGGGTGCTTGCCCGACGATCTCGGCATAGATCTGCGCGTACCGCTCGGCCAGCGTGTCCATGGCGAAGTCGCCCGCTCTCGCTTCCCCCGCGACGGCCAACCGCTCCCCGAGGCCGCGATCCTGGAGGGCCCGTCGCAGCGCATCAGCGAGGGCGTCGACGTCACCGGGCGGCACGAGCAGCGCGTCGCGACCGTCCCCGGTGACCTTCCGGTAGGCGGGAAGGTCGCTGGCCACGATGGCCGTATGGGCCGCCATCGCCTCCAACAGCACCACCCCGAAGGACTCCCCGTGCAGCGAGGGCGCGCAGAAGACCTCTGCGCCCCGCAGCCGGGAGGCCACCTCCGAGTCCCCGATCCGTCCGAGCCACTCGATCCTCTTGTCGTCGATCGTCCGCCGACGGAGCTCGGCGGTCTGAGGCCCCTCGCCGACCATCCACAGCCGGGTATCCTCCGGCAGCCGACCGAAGGCCGCCAGCAGCGTCTCGACCCCTTTCCGGGGCTCGTGCCGGCCGATGAAGACGATCGTGGGACCAGTCGTCGGCCACGCCGTGGCCTTGGCGAACCGCTCGGTCTCGATCCCGTTGAACACCGGCTCGTAGACCCCGCCCAGCGCCGCCTGGGCGGTGGCCTGGGCATCCGCCGAGACCGCGCAACGCCAGGCCAGATAGCCCACGGCGGTCCGCACCAGCGGACCGAGCATCGAGTAGGCCAGGCTGGCCCCGGAGCGATGGAAGGTGCCGACCATGGGCCGGTCGGTGTACAGCAACGTCGTCAGCGTCGGACCTGGGGCGAGGGGCTCGTGCAGGTGCACCACGTCGAAGTCCTCGTCGCGCAGCGTCCGTATCGTGCGCAGCGCGCAGGGGAGGTCGGGCGCCAGAGGCGCGACCGAGCCGTTGCCGGCCAGCGGGATCGACCGGCCGAGCGGCGCCACGCCACCGTCAGGTGGGGGCCCGTCGCAGGGCGCCAGGACCCGCACCTGGTGGCCTTGCGACCTCAGGGCGCGTGCCAGTCCCAGCACCTGTCCCTGCACGCCACCGGGAATGGTCAAGCTGTACGGGCACACCTGGGCGACGCGCACGGATCAACGGTAGCCCCGGGCGACGGGGGCCGTTGGCACCCGCCGGCGTGAGGTACCCCAGGTCAGGCGGGGTGACCGCACCGGCACCCGAGCCGCACCGCTCGGGACCCTCGCCGAGCGCGGTGTGCCGTCCGTCGGGTCGCCCATCCGCCTTCCTCGCGCACGTCGGTGCGGGCGCAGCCCCCGCGGGAGGCGTCGGTGAACAGCGGGTTTACCCTCGGTGAACCCCGTCTGGTCGATGCGCTCGACATCGCGATACCCACCGAAAATCCACAACTCTTCCTCTGGATGCGCACAGGGTGCCCCGCCTACGGTCACCATTCGTCGACCGAGGGAGGGCGAACCATGACTGTGCTTGGCCCAGTATCCGGCGAGGACTCGAGGCTTCATCAAGCCACCCTGGTCGAACCGAGCGCTGTCGAACCAGGCGACATCGACGCCCTGGACGGACAGGTCCTTCGCCTCTTCGGTCTGGTGGCCGAGGGGATCGCCGGGGCCACGACCGCCTTCCTGGCCAGTGCCCGGCAGGCCGCGGCCCTCCTGGTGGCCGAGGAGGAGGAGGTCGATGCGGTCTTCCATGCGGTGGAGGACCTCATCCGGGCCGAGGTGGTGTCCGGCACTCCCCCGTCGGAGCCGCGACTGGCGCGCCTGCTGGTCATCCTGCAGATCGTCCCGGAGCTCGAGCGCAGCGGAGACCTCGTCGACCACATCCGTTGGCGGGCGAGGCAGGGCCTGGCCCGGTCCCTGACACCGACGAGCCGTGAGCTCGTGGAGCACATGGGCCAGCGGGCGGCCGTGATGTGGAGGGCAGCCGCCTCGGCCTACCTCCAGCACGACCGGACGATGGCCGAGCGCCTCCGCCGCTGGGACGACGACCTCGACGACCTGCACGTGACGCTCACTGTCGAGCTGGCGACGACGGCGCTGCCCGTGGCAACCGCCATCGAGATGGGGCTCGTGGCCCGGTTCCTGGAGCGGCTGGGCGACCATGCCGTCAACGTGGCCCGGCGGCTCGAGACCCTCCCAGGCGACGCATGAGGGGCTCTCCCCGGCACACCGAGAGCCTCGAGCTGATCGAACGGGCCCGGTCGCATGCCATCTGGGCCCGACGCCACCTGCTCGCCTCCGAGCCCGGCGGCGATCAGGCGGCCGATCTCCTCAGGGCTCGGCGTCTCCTCGTGGCTGCGAGTCAGGCGCTGGGGACGGCAGCAATGGACTCGAGCCTGCCCACGAACGTGACCAAGACGCTGGTCGACTCCTGGGCGGGGCTCGATGCCTTCCTGCTCGCCGCTGGCGAGCTCGACGGGGAGACTGCCGGCGCCGACGCCTACCAATTCCTGCGGCGGGCGGCGACGTTCCTCCTCGAGGCTCTCCCCGCCCGTGACGTGCGGATCCGGGTGGGCACGGGCTGAACCAGCCGACCGGCCCCCTCAGACCTGAGCCAGGACCTCGTTCAAGGTGGCCGTGCTCGTCGCCCACACCTGCCGGGCGACGTCGATCGTCGGGCCCGCCATCGGCTCGACGGGGCTCGACTTCACGAACGACTCGGCGGTGTCCAACGTGGCCAGGACGATGGTGTCGACGGCCTGGACGGCACCGGTCACCGCGATGCGGACCACGTCGATGCCCTCGGTGGTGAGCGCGGCGGTGGACAGAATGACCTGGTCGGTGAGCTTGACCTCGCCGTCGGCTCGGCCATTGCCGTCTGTCGCGGGCATCAGGGAGCGTCGCGCCGCGCTGCGTGCGGACTGCGTGGACTCCTGCACCGGTGTGTCCATTGGTTACGCTTCTCCTCTCCGTGACTGGCCTCGTGTGGGCGACTACTGGCCACCATAGGAGCCACGGGTGACGACGTGGTTACGTCCGGGTGAGCAACGAACGAAGCGCGTCTTGCATCTGTAAGGTCGAGGCATGGCTCTCTCAGACAAGACCGTTCTGCTGCTGGCGGCCGATCTCTTCGAGGACATGGAGCTGCTCTATCCGCTGTACAGGCTCGCCGAGGTGGGCGTCGAGGTGACCGTCGCCGGCCTCGACGACCACCCCGTCACCGGCAAGAAGGGCCACGGACCGGTGCCCGTCGACACCACGGTGGACGCCGTCAGCGTCGACGGCTTCGACGCCCTGGTCATACCTGGCGGCTACGCCCCGGACAAGCTCCGTCGCTCGGACGCCGTCCTCGACCTCGTGCGCGGTTTCGACACCGCGTCGAAGCCGATCGCCTTCATCTGCCACGGCGGGTGGGTCCCGATCTCCGCTCAGGTGGTCAAGGGTCGCCGGGCGACCAGCGTCGCCGCCATTCGCGACGACATGGTCAACGCGGGGGTCGACTGGGTCGACGAGGCCACGGTGGTCGACGGCAACCTCATCTCGGCTCGCACCCCCGCCGATCTGGGTCCCTGGATGAAGGCGCTGCTCTCGGCGCTCGAGGCCGAGTCGCGCTGACCGAGCGCGCTGCGCTTCAGAGCCATCCGACGCGAGCGCTCGCCAGCTCATCCGCCGGCGGACGGGCCGTCTCGCCGGCTCGCACCCGCTCCAGCAACCGACGGATCGACTCCGTGATCTCGGGTACCACCTCCCGGAGGCTGGCGCCGTCGCGAGGATCGACCTCCGCCGGGCTCACGCCTGCGTCGGCGAGGAGCCCGTCGAGGTCGCCAAGGCGGGCGGCGACCCAGCCGAGAGGGTCGACCGAGAGGTCCTCGACGAACTGACGGTGACCTGGTTCCCAGCCGGTGAACCGCGGGTGGTGATGGGTCCGGTCGTGGCTTCCGGGAACCCCAGCCACCGATTCGAGCAGGTCGCCCCTCCAGATCGGCCGGTCGACGGCGATCGGCTGCGCCGAGTAGATCGAGCCGCGTAGCTCCCCGCGATCGAGCATGCGCACCTCCAGGCGGACGCCACGCTCAGCCCCCTCCTGGCCCGGAGTCGGGTTGGGATCGACGAAGTACAGGTCGCTCACCACGACACCAACTGACTCGAATCCGAAGACGTACAACACCGGCCGCTCCTCTCCGGTCCAAGCCTATGGCCGCGGGCGCCAGAGCGGAACGTGATTACCGTCGGGCCCCGATCAGTCAGCAGCCAGGACGTAACCGACGCCCGGAGCGGTGCGCAGGAGACGACCTCCCTCATCGCCCAGCTTCTGGCGGAGACGATGGACGTAGACCCGCAGGTACTGCGCTTCCCTCCCGTAGCCGGCCCCCCACACCTCCTGGAGAATCATCTGGTGGGTGCAGACCTTGCCGGCGTGACGAGCAAGGAATGCGAGGAGATCGAACTCCTTGGCCGTGAGCTCCACCGGCCGGCTGGATATCTGGGCCTGATGATGAAGCAGGTCGAGCTCCAGGGGTCCAATCGTCACCTGGTTGTCCCCTTCCGGCTGCGCCGGCTGGACGTGACGGAGGGCGGTACGGATCCGCGCGTCCAACTCGGCCATGCTGAACGGCTTGGTCACGTAGTCGTCGGCACCACCATCGAGGGCTGCCACCTTGCGATCCTCACTGCCGGTGGCCGAGAGCACGATCACGGGTACCTGGCTCCAGTAGCGGATGCGCCGACAGACTTCGAGACCATCCAGATCCGCCAACCCAAGGTCGAGGACGATGATCTCCGGAGCATCCGTCGCTGCCCTGGACAGTCCTTCCTGGCCGGTCGCCGCGGTGGACACCTCGTGACCACGCGCCGACAGGCTGACCCGTAGCACCCGGAGCAACGACCGGTCGTCGTCGACGACGAGCACCCGAGCCACAGCTCAGGCGCGGTCTCGGGCAGGGGTGGACGACGCCGGCAGGCTGAAGACGAAGCGGGCGCCCGACTCGGCACCCGCCTCCACCCAGATCGTCTCACCGTGAGCCTCGACGAACGCCTTGGCTATCGCCAGACCAAGACCGGCCCTGCCTCCGGCTTCTCTCCGGTTGTACAGCTGGAAGATGCTCGAACGCTCCTCGACCGGGACGCCCGGGCCTCTGTCCGCAACCGACACCCGAACGTGGCCATTGCCGTCCGAGGCAGCTGTCACGGTGATGTCGGCGTCATCGGGCCCGTGGCGGGCGGCGTTCTCGATGAGATTGGCCAGGACCTGACAGATGAGAACGTGGTCGACGTCGACCGGCGGAAGTCCGGTGGGAGCCATCCACCGGATGCGGCTCGGGCCGACCGACGGACCGAGGGTGGCGAGGGCTTCCGAGACGAGCTCGCCCACAGGGACGAAATCCCGGCGCAGGTCGAGCGCGCCGGCCTGGATGCGGGTCATGTCGAGCAGGTTGGCGACGAGCCTGTCGAGCCGGTCGGCCTGAAGGTCGATCAGCCCCAGTAGCTCCCGGGAGTCTTCTGCGGAGAAGCTGACGTCGGGGTCGATCAGGTTGGAGGCAGACAACTTGATCGTCGCCAGTGGTGTGCGTAGGTCATGAGACACAGCGCTCACGAGCGATCGTCGCAGACGGTCGACCTCCTCGAGCAGCTCTGCCTTGACGGCCTGCTCACGGAGCTGGGTCCGCTCCAGCGCCAGGGCCAGGTGATTGACGAAGGTTCCAAGGAGCTCGCGATCGGCCCTGGCGAGGGGCCGTCCTCGAACCGCCAGCAGCCCGACCGGACGACCGGATACCGACAGCGCCATCGCTTGCAGCTGATCGCCAGCGCCGAGAGCCGTAGCCATACTGACCGGGAGCCTCGAGTCCGGGTTCAGGCGGCGCAGCTCCTCATCCAGGATCGGCTCACCCGTCGAGGCAACGACCTGGAGGCGCTCGTCCTCCGGAACCAGCAGTGCGGCGCTCCGGAGGTCGAAGGCCTGCCGGACGGTGGTCACGATCGTCTCGAACTGCTCGACCGTCGCCTGGTCGGCGACGAGCAGCTCCGACAGCTCGAACAGGCGGCGAGCCTCCTCGGCCCGTCTCTGTGCCTCTCGGCGCGCCGAACCCAGGCGGTCGACCACCTGAGCGACGAGCACCATCACGACCGCGTACACACCGAGCGCAGTCCAATTCTGCGCCGCCCCCACGTTCAGCGTGTAGTAGGGGGGGATGAAGACCACGTCGTACACGAGGAAGCCGGCGGTCACGGCGGTGAGGCCGCCGACGAAGCCGCCGACGACCACGCCGGCGACCACGGGAACGACGAGGACCAGGGCGGTGGTGGCAACGTTCAAGTGGCTGCGCAGCGGGAACATTGCCGCTGCCAACACCACCACCAGCCCGACGGACAGGACGGACCCAAGGATCCTGCGGCGTACCGATATCACGGCGCTCGCTCCCTCTGACGGTCCCCTGATCCCTTGCTCCGTTGGGCATCGACCCAACGGGCACCCTACGTAGCTCGAGGCTATCGGGCCCGGACCCACCGATCAGCCGAGCGGCCCCGACTCAGCGACGTGTGACCGCCTGGGTCCGGTCGTGGAGGTCCAGCTGAGGATAGATGGAGCGCAGGTGGGTCTTCACCGTCCGAGCGGCGTCCTCACCGAGGACCGCTCTACCGACTCAAGGGAGCCAGTAGGCGATCGAACTCCTCTCGAATGATGTGGTAGCACTCGCACGACGAGCTCTCGAGGCCCTCACGGTCCAGGATGCTGATCCTGCCGCGCCAGAAGCGCACGAACTTGGCGCTCTGGAGGGACCCGGCGGCCACGGTCACCGAGGCCCGCCGTACCCCGAGCATCTGGGAGAGGAACTCCTGGGTGAGCGGGAACTCGTCCTCGCCGACTCTGTCGTGGGTGAGCAGGATCCACCGGGCGCAGCGCTCCTGCACGCTGTGCAGGCCGTTGCAGGCCACCTGTTGGGAGACCTGGCGCAGATAGGCCTGAACGTAGCGCTCGACCACCACCCGGAGCGCGCTGCCGTTGTCGACCTCGCGATGGAAGGACTTGGCATCGATTCGCAGCACCGTCCCCGGCACCTGCACCTGCACGAGGTCCCGAGCGTTCAGTTGCTTGGCACCGAGGAACACCGGCACCCCGACCATGCCCTCGTTCCCGATGGTGGCGATCTCGACCCCCGCCCCGTCATCCATGGTGGTGAGGTAGGACACGACGGCGGTGAGAGGAAAGTAGACGTCCGAGATGTTCCCCCCCGCCTCCATCAGTCGCTGCTTCATGCCGACGTTCTCGACGGAGAACTTGCCCAGTAGGTGGTTCCGCTCCCGCCCCGAGATGGCCTCGAGCAGTCGGTTGCCACGCCCGTTCAACTCCGCCTCTTGCGGACCCCCCGATCCTCGCCTTGGTGCCACGTCGACTGCCTCCCCGAAGGCGAACAGACCAAGCCGCCCGGGTCATCTCGCCCGGGCCACGCGCCCTCTCCGGCACACAGGATAGACGTGAGCCACCGCTACGGTACAGAGGGAAAAGGCGTTGTATCCGATCGCCATTGGGAGAAGCCCCGGCACTATGTACGGTGGCTTACACACATAATGTTCGATCGCTTACATAGCGAAACCAGGACTCGTACCGCCGATCATGTGGCATCCGCACGACGATGGTGCTGGCCCTGGTCCTGGCTCGAGACGAGCTCAGATGTCTTTCCTCGAAATGGTCGCGCCCAGACAAGCAGAAGCGAGATGACGGTGAGAATCTCATGGGACCGGCAGGACCCAGCGTTTCCCTCAAAAGACAGCGTTGGAGCCGAGAGCTGTACCGGCTGCTCAGCCGAGGAGTCGGTCGAAGACTTCGCGCAGCACCCGATAGCACTCGCAGGAGACGCTCTCCAGCCCGTTCCGGTCCCGAATCTGGATTCGGCCCCTGCGGAACCGGATGAAGCCCGCCTCCTGCAGTATGCCAGCCACCACGGTGACCGACGGTCGCCGGACACCGAGCATCTGGGCGAGGAACTCCTGGGTCAGGGGAAACTCGTCGGCACCGACCCGGTCGTTGGTGAGTAGCAGCCACCGGGCGCAACGCTCCTCGATGGAGTGCAGCCCGTTGCAGGCCACCTGCTGGCCGATCTGGCTGACGAATGCCTGGGTGTACCCATGGGTGATTTCAGCGAAGGCGCCGCCCTCGGACACCTTTCGCGCAAAGGTCTCCGGGTCCATGACCAGGGCATCCCCCGGCACCTGACACTGCACGAGCTCCCTCGGGTTGAGCACGTCCGCGCCCCAGGACAAGGACAGGCCGACCATCCCCTCGTTGCCGACGGTGGCCATCTCCACTCCCCCGGCCTCCTCGACGAGATTGAGCAGCGACGCCACGGCAGAGACCGGGAAGTACACGTGCTCGATGCGCTTGCCCGCATCGAGCATCACATCCTTGAGCTCGAGGCGCTCCGACTCCAGGTGTGGAGCCAGGTCGGCTCGATCGGACTCGGAAAGCGAATCGATGAGCCGGTTACCAGACCGACCTTCGATCGATGATGACGACATGATGGCCTACCTTGGCCGTGCAGGTGGTGACACACGAGCACGATGATCGAATCGGCGCTCGGGATCCAGCCGACAGAAGGCCCTCCTCGCCAGCGCCGCGTCAGCTGTGACCAGGGCGTGTCATGTCGTCGCTACCCTCCGCGGTCGATCGCCAAGCCCCCCACCCGGGGGTTTGAGGGTGACCCCCCATTGGGGGAGGCGGAGGGAGTGCTGGCGCTGTCGGCACCTCAAGTGAGGATGCCACGCCGGAGAGCGGAGCCGACGGCCTGGGCCCGGTCGTTGACACCCAGCTTGCGGTAGATCGACCGCAGGTGGGTCTTCACGGTTTCCTCTCCCACGATCAGGCTGGCAGCAATCTCGCGGTTGCTCAACCCGTCCCCCAGCCGGCTGAGGACATCGCCCTCGCGCCGGGACAGACCGAGCTCGCTCCCCGGCCAGCCGTGGCCGTCTCCGAGCCGGACCGCCCGCATCGCCATCCTGGCCGCCATGGTGGGATCGACCACGAACTCGCCCCGGCTGGCCCGCACGAGGTGGTCAACCAGCTGGGCGCTGCTGAGGGCCTTGAGCAGGTAGCCGCCGACCCCGAGGCGGAGCGCCTCGAAGAGCCGACGCTCATCGGCGTCGTCGGTGAAGATCACGACTCGAGACGGGCCACACTCCTCCATCATCTCGGGTGACAGCGCAGCTCCGCCGTTGCGCCGAGAGGCGAGGTCGAAGAGCACGAGGTCGACGTCCGTGGGCGTTGTCACCGCCCGCAGGTCCGCAACGGCGGGCACACAGTCCACCACCTCGACCAGGTCATGGTGGCAGGCGAGCATCCCCCGCACGCCCTCGGCGATGATCTCCTGGGCGTTCACGACGAGCACCCGCACCCGTCGATCCTCGCTCGAGCCCTGGGTGGGGCCCCCACGGGGGCGAGAACGCGACGCTGCGCCCCCCACGATGTCGGATGCGACGGCTGGGCTCATGGCGATCCCCTGGCTCGGGCACCAAGGGCGGCGACAAGCCCCCCCAAAGGGGCGAGCACACCTCCTAGCGCGAGTGAGACCAGTGTACGCCACCGTACACCCCGGTCACCGTCTGTACGGTGGCGAACACAAGGGTGTACCATGTACTTTGACCGCTCGATTCGATTTGGCGGTCGACGAGATTTCTCGTAGCCCTGCGTAGGAGAATGCGCAGCAGATCTCCCGTCACAGTGATAGTGACGACTAAAGGAGTGGACGCGCATCATGAGGTTGCTTTTTGCTACCGCAGCAACCGCCCTCCACGATCGATCCCGCTGCTCGAGTCAGGGGGTGGTCGGTGCTTGACGACGACACCGCCGAGCAGGTCCGAGAGCTCGCGGTCTCGTCGCACCTGCTGGAGGCAAAGGTCAGAAACGCCATCCTGGGACAGCTGCTCGCCCAGGGCAATCAGGTGGTCGGGGCCAAGGAGATCTTGGATCTGGCCGAGGCCTTCGCCTGGACGACCAATCCCGGTCAGAGTCACGGCTGATGCACGCCGGGCGAACTGTCTTCGATCTGACGACCACAGAACGCAACGGCTTCGCCGTGTTGTCCGTCGCCGGCGAGCTCGACTGCGCCACGGCTCCGTCGCTCTCGCACGCCCTGGCCCACCTCGCTGAGCCTGGTCAGGTCGTGCTCGTCGACCTGCGCGACACCGAGTTCGCGGACTGCGCTGGCCTCGCTCCGCTCGTCGCCGCTTGCGAGCACCAGCGCCAGCTGGGGGGCGACCTGATACTCGAATCACCGCGAGGTGAGGTCTCCAAGGCCATCGCATGGACCCAACTGGACAGGTTCATCACCGTGGTCGGTAGGACGAGTCCCGTCGAGCTTTTCGCGAACGAAACCAACTGACGGGAAGCATCTGGATTCGCATCTCTCGGATGGAGGGCTGGGGCCTAACTGGAACCGTCCTGAGCCACGCTCCCGAGACTCGCGCAGGCTTCGCCCGCCCATCGACTCAGAGCTGAGCAGCACCTTCGGGGTCAGAGCGGTACCCAGGATCGCTCGGCCAGTTGGGCTGGAAAAGACAAGCGGGGTGCCCGACCTGCCGATACCCCTCTGACCTGCGGTTTTTCCTCTCAACAGCGCTGAGCGTCACCCGGTGTTTCGCGAAGTCTCGCGGACATTCCGCGGACATACAGCGAGTATGGGACTGACACGGGCGTTCGTGTTTGGGCCACGGGGCGGCAGCGGGCCGTCCGGCATCTGGACAAGCGCCGCATTGCGAGCCGACATCGAGCGGGTGGTGACGGAATCGCTGGACCGGGCCTACCGGCAGAGCCGCCGGTCGGCGTGAGGGCCTCCCATCTCCACACCACGCCGATCGGGCAACGGACGACTTAGGCGTCAGCCAGCACTGACTTCTCGATCCGAGGTGTGGCGCTCGGTGGTGCCGGGTACGCCACCGGCCACGAAGATTGGGAGTTGTGATGGGTGAGTTGATCGACGGTTTGCTGGTGTCCGGTCTTCGCTGGACGCAGATGGTCGAGCAGTCCTGGCCCGGGCTGGTAAGCGCAGGACTTCCGACGCAGCTTGCGTCCCTTGCCATCGAGCTTGGTCGCCGCAGATACCGTCCCGTTCGAGCGTTCACCATGCCCATGTTGGAGGCCGGCGTCGGGGGCCTTGCGCTCCCGTTTCTAGCCGACGACGGGATCGTGTTCGATCCCTCATTGGTTTCGACCGGACGGGAATGGCTCAGTGAGGTCGTAGCCCACGAACTGGCCTACATGCTCCACCCTCGCTGGGATGACCCAGGGGCGACTGAGCACGAGAGGATCGAGAAGTTCGCTTGCACGCTCGCGCCAATGCTGCTCGCCAAGCCAGTGGAGTATCAGTGGGCCGATGTGGCAGCGCTAGCCTCACCGGGTGCGCCGACTGGTCACCGATGATCGGGCGCCCCGGGTATGAAAGTCCCGCGGACATTTCGCGGACATTGGGCGAGGGCTGACAGCGACATACCTGGTCAGAGGCCATATCCAGGATCGCTCGGCCAGTTGGGCTGGAAGAGGTGCCACTCCTCGGGAGCCAGACGGATCAGTGCCTCGAGCTCGACGGCCATCGCCTGGGTGATGCGGGCGACGTCGTCGGCCACCTCTCCTCGTCGGTCGACCGTCAGCGGCGGCCGCACGACGACGCGGTGATGGTTGTCCGCCGTCGAGATGACGGCGGCCGGTAGCAGCGCCGCCCCGGTGCGCAGTGCGAGGGTGGCGGGGCCGGGCGGGAGGGTCGTCGTCTCACCGAAGAACTCCGCCTCCACGCCCTTGCCGACGAGATCCCGGTCGCTCAGCAGCGCCACCACCCCCCCGTCGCGCAGGGTGCGCAGTATGGCCGCACCGGCTCGGCGTCCGAGCGGAACCACGGTCATGCCCGCCGCCTGCCGCAGCTCGACGAACCAGTCGAACAGCTCCGGGGGCTCGAGCGGCTCGACCACGACCGTGAGTGGATAGCCCACCGATGACAGCCAGGCGCCGCCGAGATCCCAGCTGCCGAGATGGGGGACGGCAAGGATGACACCCTGCCCGCGGGCGGCGCCCGCCTCGAGGTGCTCGAAACCCTGGCGCTCGACCAGGCGGGCGAGGTCGTCGACGGTGTAGCCGGCCAGCCGAAAGGAGTCGGCCCAGTACTGGGCGTAGGACCTGAAGGCGCGAGCGACGGCTCGATCCAGCTCACGGCCCTGCAGCCCGTCTCCCATCACCCGCCGGAGGTGGCGACGGACCATGGATCGCCGTCCCGGCATCCCCGCCGAGAACAGAGCGCCAGAGAACCAGACCATCGGGGGCACCCCGCGATCAGGCAGCCCCCTGCCGATGGCGGCGGCGGCCCGGTACCCGGCGAAGATCGCTCGAGCACGCTGGTCGGCCGTGAGGGCCTTGATGGTTACGGCCCGCTGATGACGCGTCGCCTGCTCCGGCGCGCCTGGCCCGCCCGGGTCGACCGGCTCGCCAGCACCCGCTGCCGGCGATCTCGCCAGCGTCCGCCGGGTGCCTGCCGCTCAGGGCCGGAACGCAGTCCGGCGGTCTCGCGCCACTGTCGCCACCGCGACTCGACCCGTCCCGTCCGCCACCGGGGCGCCGCATCCCGCGGGACGGGGCTGGCCTGGCGCCACACCATCACGAAGCGCTGGACCGCGGTCGCCAGGGTGAGCACGAGCATCGCCCACAGCACGGGGACGAGGAGGCCGCTGAATACGAGCCCGACCCCCAGCAGCACGATGCGCTCGGCCCGCTCCATGATGCCGCCCTTGGCGTTGAAACCCAGCGACTCAGCCTTGGCTCGCTCGTAGGAGACGAGGAAGGCAGCTCCCAGCACCGCGAAGGGCAGCAGCGCGGCCTTACCTCCGTGCGTCGAGGCCAGGTACCAGGCCACCCCTCCGAGCAGGAGGGTGTCGGTGACCCGGTCCGCCACCGAGTCGAAGAACGCTCCCCGGGGCGCCGCCGTCCCCGAGGCCTTGGCCACGGGCCCGTCCAGAAGGTCGGGCAGACCGGACGCGACCAGCAGGATCACACCGACCCAGAGGTGCCCGCTCCCGATGGCGAAGGCGGCACCAGCCGCCATCACCAGGCCCGTTAGCGTCAGTTGATCGGCCGTGACGCCGATACGGCTCAGCCCGGTGCCGAGGGGTGTCGTCCCACGGTCGACCATGGCCCGCCAGCGGCCGTCGAACATCGTCGCTCCTTCGCTGACTACCACCCCACGCTACCACCGGCCATCTGTAGGCTATCGATGCCCGTGACCAGCCGGAAGGCCGGCCGGCGGGAGCTGAGCCCAGCGAACACCCAGCAAGAGCCACCTAGAGCGAGCGAGGTGTGTCGGTTGTGAAGACCTTCCCTCCGGCCCGGATCCGAAACGTCGCCCTCGTGGGGCACGGTGGCACGGGAAAGACGACGCTCGCCGAGGCGCTGCTCTCCCAGGCCGGCGCGGTCAACCGGAAAGGTCGGGTGGAGGACGGCAACACGACGACCGACTTCGACCCCGAGGAGATCAAGCGCGGGATCTCGGTGTCACTCGCCCTGGCCCCCTTCGAGTTCCAGGGCCACAAGGTGAACCTGATCGACACCCCGGGCTATGCGGACTTCATCGGCGACGTGGCGGCAGCGCTCTCGGTCGCCGACCTGGCCGTGTTCGTCGTCAGCGCCGTCGAGGGCGTCGAGGTCCAGACCGAGGTCGTCTGGCGTATGGCGGCCCACGCCGGCGTGGCCAGGATGATCTTCGTCAACAAGCTCGACCGGGAGCGCGCCAGCTTCGAGCGCACCCTCGAGCAGCTCCGAACCCGCTTCGGCAGCGGCATCGCGCCCCTGGAGCTGCCGATCGGCGAGGAGGCGGAGTTCCGCGGCGTGGCCGATCTCCTGTCCGACACCGCCTACTTCTACGACGACGGCGCACCGCGCAGCGGCCCGATCCCCGACGAGATGGAATCGCTCGAGCACCAGGTGCACGACAACCTGGTGGAGGGCATCGTGGTCGCCGACGACGAGCTCATGGAGCGATACCTCGACGGAGACGTCCCCAGCCCCAAGGAGCTCGAGGACACCCTGGCGCTCGGCGTCGCCTCCGCCAGCGTGTTCCCGGTGATCTGCGGCTCGGGCGCCAAGGGCACCGCCATCGAGCGCCTCGCCGCCTACATCTGCGAGCTGGGCCCGTCTCCCGCCGCCTGCCCGCCGGTCGCGGTCCAGGCCGGCGATACGACCCAGGAGGTGCCCAACGACCCGTCCGGCCAGCCCCTGGCCCGGGTGTTCAAGACCCTCGCCGACCCCTACGTGGGCAAGATCTCCATGATGCGCGTGCTGTCGGGCACCATCCGCCCCGACACCGTGCTCACCAATCCCCGCACCCACGCCGACGAGCGGCTCCACGCCCTGTTCACCCTGCGGGGCAAGGATCAGGACTCGGTCGCCGAGGCGCCGGCGGGCGACCTGGTGGCCGTGGCCAAGCTGTCCGACACCACGACCGGCGACACCCTGGCCCCGAAGAACGCACCCGTGGTCGTCCCCGCCCCTCACCCCTCGCCACCGGTCCTGTCGATCGCCATCACGCCTCGCTCCAAGGGCGACGAGGACAAGCTCATGACGGCACTGCACCGCCTGCAGGAGGAGGACCCGTCGATCGAGGTCACGCGGAGCGACGAGACGCACCAGACCGTCCTCGCCGGGATGGGCGAGACCCATCTGTCGATCGCGTGCGAGCGGCTCCATCGCAAGTTCGGTGTGGACGTCGAGACCGAGGACGTCCGCGT
>JBPYEZ010000118.1:0-7017 GCA_051984395.1 Acidimicrobiales bacterium
CTCGAGGTGGCCCTGGGCCGCGACATCGCCGGGCGGCCGGTGATGGTGAACCTGGCCGAGATGCCGCACGTGCTCATCGCCGGCGCCACCGGCGCCGGCAAGTCCTCGTGCATCAACTCGGTCGTCACCTCGATCCTGATGCGGTCCACCCCCGACCAGGTGCGGCTCATCCTCGTGGACCCGAAGCGGGTCGAGCTCGGTCACTACAACGGCCTGCCCCACCTCCTCACTCAAGTCGTGGTCAACCCCAAGCGGGCCGCCAACGCGCTCATCTGGGCGGTGCACGAGATGGAGCGCCGCTACGACCTCCTGGCCGAGGCCGGGATGCGCGACCTCGCCGGCTACAACCGAGCCGTCGACGCCGGCGAGCTCGTCGCCGAGCCGGCGCCGAACGACGGGGAGGAGCGCTCCGTCGGTCGCCTTCCCTACGTGCTCGTCGTCGTCGACGAGCTCAACGACCTCATGATGGTCGCGGCGCGCGACGTCGAGGAGTCGATCTGTCGGATCGCCCAGATGGCCCGCGCCGTCGGCATCCACCTCGTCATCGCCACGCAGCGACCGTCGGTCGACGTGATCACCGGCGTGATCAAGGCCAACATCCCGTCCCGGCTGGCCTTCTCGGTGTCGTCGCTGGCCGACAGCCGGGTCATCCTCGATCAGGCGGGCGCCGAGCGGCTCATCGGCAAGGGTGACCTCCTCCTGCTCCCGGCGACCTCGAGCAACCCCCGGCGTCTCCAGGGCCCCTGGGTCGGCGAGACGGAGGTGCGCGCCGTCGTCGCCCACTGGCGTCGCCAGAGCCAGCCCCGGTACATCGAGGGCGTCGAAGGCGACGGTCCCTCCCAGGAGGACCGCAGCTACAGCGGCGAGGGTGACGACGAGGAGCTGGTCGCCCAGGCCATGGAGCTGGTCGTGCGGTCGCAGCTGGGCTCGACCTCGATGCTCCAGCGGAAGTTGCGAGTGGGCTTCGCCCGGGCTGGTAGGTTGATGGACCTGCTGGAGCGACGCGGCGTCGTAGGGCCCTCCGAGGGCTCCAAGGCTCGTGCCGTGCTCATGACCCCCGAGGAGCTTGATCAGCGGGCATGACTGAGGCATCGACCCGGCCGGCACTGCTGAAGCCGCTGGGTCCTGTTCGGACGCGGAAGCGATCGCGGCGTGTCCTCAAGTGGGCGCTCGTGGCGGTCCTGCTGGCCGTCGTCGCCTTCGTCGCGTTCCAGCTGACCCGAGGCGTGCCGGCGCCCGTCGTGCGTTCCGCGGTGCCGGCGAGCATCCGGGCGCCGGGCGCCCCACCCGCCCTTCCCTGGCCGGCCAAAGGAGAGGCCGTGGTGGGCCTCGTCGGGCAGGGCGCGCTGGGCTCCTCCGGCGGGAACGCGCCCGTGCCGATCGCCAGCGTGAGCAAGCTCATGACCGCACTCGTGATCCTGCGCGACCATCCCATGGGTCCCGCCGACCCAGGACCACCGGTGGCCGTCACCCAGGCCGACGTCGATCAGTACAACGCAGCCGTGGCCGACAAGGAGTCGGCGGCGAAGGTGGCCCCCGGCGAGATGATCACCGAGCGCCAGATGCTCGACGCCCTGCTGGTCGGATCGGCGGACAACATCAGCCACATCCTCGCCAACTGGGATGCCGGTAGCGAGCCCGCCTTCCTGGCCAAGATGAACGCCGGGGCCGCCGCCCTCGGGATGGGCGCCACCCACTACGTCGACCTGAACGGGCTCAACGCGGCCACGGTCAGCACGGCGAGCGACCAGCTCACGGTGGCCCAGGCCGACATGGCAAACCCGACCTTCGCCGCCATCGTGCGCCAGCCCGAGGTGACGCTGCCGGTCGCCGGCAGGATCTTCAACTTCAACCGGCTGGTGGGCAAGGACGGGATCATCGGTGTCAAGACCGGTAACACGATGGCGGCCCAATCCAATTGGGTCTTCGCCGCCGACCGGGTGGTGGGCGGCCAGCACGTGACCATCCTCGGCGTGATCCTGGGACAGCCTGGCCCTGCCGCCCCGCAGCCGGCGCTCGACAACGGCCGGACCCTCCTGGACGCCGCCGGCGCCACCCTGACCTCGGTCACGGTCGTCCCGGCGGGAGAGCCGGCGGCCACGGTCACCGCGCCGTGGCTCAGCGGCCCCGTCCCCGCCTCGACCGGCGCTCCGGTCAACGTCCTCGGGTGGCCGGGCGTACAGGTGCAGACACAGTTCCAGCCGCAGAAGGTCGGCTCCTCGTTTCCCGCCGGGACCGTGGTGGGCACCCTGACCGTGCGGGCGGCGGGTCAGGTTCACCAGGTGCCGGTCAAGGCGACCACCGCGCTGCCGGGCCCCTCGCTGCAGTGGCGTCTCCGCCACGTCTAACCTTCCTGGGCCGGCGACAACGCGAGCGTTGACGCCAACGCCGAGCTGAAGGAGAACTGCGAGTGCGTTGGGATCTTCCCCCGGACCGGCTGCCCGAGGCGTGGTACAACGCCGTACCCCGGCTGGCGACACCGTTGGAGCCGCCGCTGCACCCGGCCACCCGCCAGCCGGTGGGTCCGGACGACCTGGCGCCGCTGTTCCCGATGGGCCTCATCGCCCAGGAGGTGTCGCCCGAACCCTGGATCGACATCCCCGGCGCCGTCCTCGACGTCCTGCGGCTGTGGCGGCCCACACCGCTCCTACGCGCGCACCGCCTGGAGGAGGCGCTCGGCACTCCCGCTCGCATCTACCTGAAGGACGAGTCCGTGTCGCCGGCCGGATCGCACAAGCCCAACACCGCTGTGGCGCAGGCGTACTACAACGCCGAGGAAGGTGTCCGGCGACTCACGACCGAGACCGGCGCCGGGCAGTGGGGAAGCGCCCTGGCCTTCGCCTCGCAGCTGTTCGACCTGGAGTGCATGGTCTACATGGTCAGGGCCTCGTTCGAGCAGAAGCCCTACCGGCGGGTGATGATGGAGGTCTGGGGAGGAAGCGTCGTGCCCTCGCCAGTCGTCCAACCGGAACATCCGGGGTCGCTGGGCATGGCCATCAGCGACGCGGTTCGGGATGCCGTCTCCCGCGAGGACAGCCACTACTCGCTGGGCTCGGTGCTCAACCACGTGCTGCTCCACCAGACGGTGATCGGGCTCGAGGCCAAGGAGCAACTGGCCCTGGCCGGCGAGGGACTGCCCGATGTGGTGGTCGGGTGCTGCGGGGGCGGGTCGAACTTCGGGGGCCTGGCGCTGCCGTTCCTTTCCGACGAGGGCGTGCGACTCGTGGCCGCCGAGCCGTCGGCCTGCGCCACCCTCACGACGGGTCGCTTCGACTACGACTACGGCGACACGGCCGGCCTGGCGCCGCTCCTGCCGATGTACACCCTGGGCCACGACTTCGTCCCCGAGCCCATCCACGCCGGGGGTCTCCGCTACCACGGTGACTCGCCGATCATCAGCAACCTGGTGCGGGCCGGTCGGATCGAGGCCACCGCCTACCCGCAGAGCAAGGTGTTCGAGGCCGCCGTGCAGTATGCGCGGACGCAGGGTCCCGTACCGGCTCCCGAGACCAGCCACGCCCTTCGTGCCGCCATCGACGAGGCCCTGGCGGCCAAGGAGGAGGGGGTGGAGCGCGTGATCCTGGTCGGCTACTCGGGACACGGTCTGCTCGACCTCTCGGCCTTCGACGACTTCCTGCAGGGTCGCCTCGACGCCGAGCGCAGCTGAGGCCCCGTGCCGGTCGTCCCTGGTGCCGGCGGGTGACGACGTTCGCTCGGCGACCGACGACGGCGTTCCGCCACCGGTTCGGGTGCCGGGGGGCGTAGGGTGACTTGATGGACGTCGAGCTCGACACCGCCGAGGCCGTGCGGGTGGGCGCCGGCAGCGCGGGCGACGGGAGCCCGGGCGACGGGAGCGGGGGGGAGGGCAACTCGAACGTTCGCGGTGCGGTCGCCCCCTGGTGGCGCCACCCGATCGTGCCCCGGGTCGTGCGCTACGCGCTGGGATCGGTGGTGGCCAGCCTGGTGAGCCTGGTCACCTTCGTGATCGTCTACGGCGTGCTGGGCGGGCTCACCCCCCGGCAGTCGAGCGTCGTCGCCAGCCTCGTGGGCATGGTGCCGGCCTACTTCCTCAACCGGAACTGGGCCTGGGGGCGCCGGGACCGCTCGCACCTGGTCAAGGAGGTCGTTCCCTATCTGGTCGCGTCCGTGCTGGGCCTGGTGGCGGCGATGTGGTCGGTGGATGTCGCGTCCAGCCACGTCAAGTCGCTCACCAGCGACCGGACACTCCAGGTGGCGGTGGTGGCCCTGGCCTACGTCGGCACCTACGCCGCCCTCTGGTTCGGGAAGTTCCTCTTCTTCAACGTCATCTTCACCCGGCCTCGCCGGGCCGCCGACGTCGTGTCCGCGCCCGGCGAAGAGGTCCTCTGAGCGACCAGATCAGCCCGGCGGTCCCGAGCGCGCCCAGCCCGGCCAGTGACGTGGCGGCGCCGACGGTCACACTCGTCGGTCGGTAGCTCCAGGTCACGGTCGAGGTTCCCGCCGGCACGGGCACGGCCTGCAGCAGGGCTCCGTTCGCCGGGACGGCCAGCGTGCGGGGGGCCCCGGTGGGTCCCGTGCGGACGGTGGCCGACCACCCCGGCGCGGCGGCGACGCTGCGCACGACGAGGGACGGTCGAGTGGTGCCGACCACGACGGTCTGGTTGCCCGAGAGCGGGTCGTCGGCGATCCGCACCGTCGCCGCCGGCGCCGGCCCACCGCCGGCTGCGGTCACCCAGACGCGTCCCCTTGCCCCCGTGTTGCGGAACACCACGAAGCTGCCCAGGGTCTCGCTGAACCGCCACTTGGGCGGGGCGACGGCGCCCTGCAGGGGACCGGCGAGCACCAGACGACCCGATCGCTGGGAACCGACCGTCACCGAGTCGACCGTCAGCGGGCAGTCGCCGTCGTTGGCAACCACGATCCCGACAGATGGCGCCGCGCCGTCGAGCACCGCTGTGGCGTCGCCCGCCCGCGCTGGATCCGGGGTCAGGCGGCTGGCGACCGCCCGGGTGTCGCCCGCGGGCGTCAGCAACCCGAGCCCGAGCCCATCCGGCGGCAGGGGACAGGCCGGATCGGGGCGCAGGTGCACGCTGACGTCCGTCAGCCGGAGGGGCGAGCCCACGAACCAGGCCTGGCGACCACGCGGGGGCAGGGTCTCGGGCTGGGCGCCGGCGGGCGGCGTCGCCGGTCCCGCCGGGGCCGGCCGGGCGAGGTAGCCGGGTCTCGTGACCAGCGTGGTCAGGTCGAGGTCGTCGAAGGTGGACCCCGCCAGAGCGCTCACCGACAGATCGGACTGCTGGTGGGTGCCGGTTGCCCGGTCGTAGTCGCCGCTGACCAGCGATCCGTAGCCCTGCACGCTGCCGAGGCTCCGCAGCACGTTGAGGTCGGGCTGGCCGAGGTCGTTGAGAGCGACGGGGTCGCTCTGGTCGGGGTCGTAGATGGCGAAGCGCCCGGAGGAGCCGGTTTGGGCGGCGACGGCCGCGGCCATCCCGGTCGCATCGGTCAGGGCGCTCCGGGGCGGCGGGGTCAGCCAGTACTGGTTGGCCTGGTAGACGACGAGGTCGACGGCGACGACGGCCACCAGCGCCCCCAGGAGGTGGCGGCGGGGCAGCCGGTCCCATCCGGCGGCGAGGAGGCTGCCGACGACGGCCAGCACCAGGCCGGCGACGAGGTAGCCCTCCAACCGGCGGAACGAGCCCAGCGGGACCGGCGAGCCCAGCTCCTGGGAGAGGACCACCGGGCTGACGACGAGGGCGACGGCGAGGGCGATCAGACAGGCCACGGGCAGAAGCGTCCAGGCCCGCTCGGTTCGGCCGGGGTGGGCGGGGCCAGGCCCGTTGCCCGCCCGCTGGCGGACCCCGTCGACCCAGTAGGCGAACAGGACGGCCAGAGCAAGGTCGACCGTGAGCAGGTTGCGGTTCTGCAGTCGCTGCTGGCCGTAGATCGGGATGTGGACCAGGAGATGGCCGAGCGGTGTGTACCCGCCGAAGGACAGGACCAGGCCGACGGCGATGAGCAGGTACCAGATGCCCAGTCCCTGCGAAGCCCGGCGGGAGCGCCACGGCCGGGTGAGCATGGCGAAGGCGGCACAGACCGGGAGGATGCCGATGTAGGAGCTGACCTCGGCCAGGTTGTACTGCCCGTGGTACAGCGGCACGCCGAACCGTCCGTAGCCGCCGAGCAGGTAGGGCATGGCGGTCAGGGCGGTGAGCTTGGGCGGGAAGGACCCGGTGACGAAGAAGGCGTAGGAGCTGCCCGACCGCTGCGAGCTGGAGGCGAAGACCAGCCCGGGGAGCCACTGGATGCAGGTGAGGACCAGGGCCGAGGCGGCGGCGATCGCCATCTGGACGAGGATCCGGCCCGTACGGTGCCGCCAGGCCAACCAGCACCCGTAGATGGCCACGAGGACGGAGTTGTCGATGATGGCCTCGGGCGATCCGGTCAGGACCAGCAAGCTGATGCACGCTCCCAGGAGCAGCGTGGGCCAGATCGGGGACCGCTTCGCCGGCACCGGATGGGCCATGCGGTGGAGGGCGACCAGCATCCAGGGCACCAGGCTCGCCCCCTGCACCAGGTCGATGTGGGCCAGCTGGGCGCTCATGAAGCCCCCGACCGAGAACGACAGGCTCCCCAGGAACGCCGCCCCGACCGAGAGCCGGGATCGGCGCAGGAAGACGTACAGGCCGATGGCGCCGACGACGTACACGAGGATCTCGTTGACGACCCAGGCCGCTTCCGCCGGCAGCACCGTGAACAGCAGGGTCCCCGGATAGAGGGCACCGGCGTTGAGACCGCCGAGGAGAGCGGTGCCGCTCCAGATGTAGGGGTTCCACAAGGGGAGGTGCCCGTGGTCGAGGTTGCGGGCGACGAGCACCCGAAGCGGGTAGTTCTGGATCAGGTCGTCGGCACTGACGAGCGGGTGCCCGGCGAGGGCCGGCACCGAGAAGGTCAGTACCGGCACGATGACGAGCACGGCCACCGCCAGCGGGCCCGGCCGGAGGGCGCCGGCGACCGAGTGTCGGGATCGGGCCTGGTCCT
>JBPYEZ010000119.1:0-16964 GCA_051984395.1 Acidimicrobiales bacterium
GACCGGCGGGCCCACGAGCTGCGCCAGGAGCTGCGGGCCGCCCGTGAGCTCTGGGAGCGATGGCAGCGCCTCGTCGAGCGACGTGAAGCGGCCGCCGCAGACCTCGAGGCGGCGAGCACCGCCCTGCACAGCATCGCCGCCGACTCCGGCAGCGACTGGCGGGTGCCCGTCGACGCCGTGCTGGCGACCATGGCGCATCCGCTGGACGCCACATCGGCGGCGCCGGTCCTCGACGCCGGACTGCTGTCCCGGGTCGTCGGCGACCTCAGGGCGGCGGTGACCGCAGGACGGGATGCTGTCGCCCAGTGCGCCCGGCTGACAGGGCGCCTCGAACGGCGGAAGGTGGCAACGGCGGAGCTGGACGCGACGCGGGCGAGCGTGGCGGAGACCGACCAGCGCCTGGCCGGACTGCGCCGCCAGGTCGCCGAGCTCGGGCATTCGGCGGACGAGCTGGCCGCGGCGCATCGTTGGCGTGACGAGGCGTCATCGATGGCATCGACTGCGGCAACCGACGCGCGCCGGGCGGGCCTGGCGGCCGAACGGGCCCGCGCCCACGCCGAATCGGAGGGCAAGCGGCTGGCCGAGGCGGAGGAGCAGCACGCCATGGTCGACGACCTCGGGGAGGAGGTTCGTCACCTCGGGCGGCTGGCCGAGCTCCTGAGCAGCTTCCGCAACTCGGTGGTGGCCACGGCCGGCCCCCGGTTGTCGGCCCAGGCCGCCGAACTGTTCGCCGAGTTGACCGACCACGAGTACGACCTGCTGAAGGTGGACCCCGAGACCTACGAGATCCAGATCTGCGACCAAGGCGTGGTCCACGGCATGGACCGCTTCTCCGGCTCCGAGACGGATCTGGCGAACCTGTCGCTACGGGTCGCCATCAGCGAGCAGGTGCGCTTCCAGTCCGGCGGCGCCGTTGGCCTCCTGGTGCTCGACGAGGTCTTCGGGCCGCTCGACGAGGATCGCAAGGAGCGCATGCTGCTGGCCCTCGAACGCCTGCGAGGGAGGTTCCGGCAGGTCGTGGTCGTCACTCACGCCGGCGACATCAAGGAGCAGCTGCCCGCCGCGGTAGAGGTCGTGAAGCTGCCCGGGCGGCGGGCGACGGCGCGCCTCATCTGAGCCTCTCGCCGGCCTGGCGCAGCGCTGGGTTGGGGTGTTGCACCGCTCCACGCTTGCTCGAACAGACGGTGCCGAGCCGTCGAGGAACCCGCTTTCGACAACTCGTGGAACCGCGAGCGCGCCCGGTCGGTCAGAAGTCGAGACCGGACAGCTCCGGAACCGTGGCCAGGGACCGTTGGCGGGCCGCCCGCCACCGGTCACGATCGACGGTCCGCGCCGGGTCGACGACGCGTGCCGGCGACCACCGGGCCGCGATCTCGTCCTCGTCCGCCCAGGTCCCGAGGGCCATCCCGGCCAGGTACGCGGCCCCCAGCGTCGTCGCCTCGAGCACCGGAGAGACCTCGATCTGTCGGCCGGTCGCATCGGCGAGGGCCTGGACGAAGGTGGTATTGGCGCTCATGCCACCATCCACTCTGAGAGAGGCGATCGTGTCGTCGGCGTCGGCTTCCGCCGCTTCGACGAGGTCTGCGCCGCGATGGGCGACGCCCTCCAGCACGGCCCGGACGACCTCGGCCCGCCCGGTGCCGCGGGTGACGCCGACGAGGGTGCCCCGAGCGCCGAAGTCCCAGATCGGCGTGCCCAGACCCAACAGGGCAGGGACGAACCACACGTCGCCGGTGTCGGCGCAGGTGGCGGCCAGCTGGTCGGATTCCTCGGCCGAGTCGATCAGCCCGAGGTCGTCGCGCAGCCATTCCACCGCGGTGCCGGCCGACAGCATGACGGCCTCGAGGCCCCAGGTGAGGCGCCCGTGGCGGCGCCACGCGACGATCGGAAAGGTTCCCTCCGGGCCCCGAGCCTCGAACGTCGGTCGGTCGGGCCCCACACACAGGTCGAGCATGCCGCCGGTGCCGAAGGTGACCTTGGCCAGACCCGGGCGGGTCCCGCCCTGGCCGATCAGGGAGGCCTGTTGGTCTCCGGCCATCCCCGCGATCGGCGGGCACCCCGGCAGCGCGACGGCGTCGCCCACGACGCCCGACGAGTCGACGATTGTCGGCAGGGCGGCCTCCGGGATGCGCAGCGCCTCGAGCACATGGGGGGCCCAGCCGGAGGCGTCGGCGTGCAGCAGCCCGGTGAGCCCCGCGTTCGTGGTGTCGGTGACGTGGAGCCGACCGGACGACAGGGTCCAGGCCATCCACGAGTCGACGGTCCCAACGCACAGGTCGGCCGTGCGATCGGGATCGGCGAGATCGAGCAGCATCGCCGCCTTGGTGGCCGAGACGTTGGGCGCGAGACGGATGCCTTGGCCCTGGAGGGCGAGACACATCCCGACCGTGCGCAGGTCCTGCCACCCAATTCCGGGTCCCACCGGCTTGCCGGTGACGCGGTCCCAGACGATGGTGGAGGCCCGCTGGTTGGCGATGCCCACGCCGTTCACGCCGTCGCCCGGACCCAATGCCTCGAGGGCCTCGTGGGCCACGGCCAGGGCGGCATCGGCCATCTCGCGGGCGTCGAACTCGACGAAGCCAGGGGCGGGTGACGCTGGCAGCACGGGGCGGTGGCGGACGTGCTCGACGGTGCCGTCGGGCCGCACGACCGCCGCTCGCACCCCGCTGGTGCCGACGTCGACGACGAGAACGCTCACGACCCCGAGCGGCCTCCCCGGCCGGCCCGATGGCCCCTCACCCGCATGGCCAGGTAGCCACCGGCGACGCCCATCGCCACGCAGACCACGGCGAGGAGGACGAAGCTGGCTCCCACGGCGCCCGGCAACCCGATCCCGTCCACCAGGCGACGCACGATGGCGACCACGACGAGCACGATGTAGGCGAGGGCGGCGGCGGCGACGCTGTGGCCGAGGGCCGTCTCCGGCCGACGGGCACCGGCGATCCCTCCGCCGATCACGAAGGCGGCCACGACCAGGAGGGCGCCCAGCACCCAGACCGAGGACTCCTCGCCGGCGAGATCGCCACCCTTCGTCGCCTCGATGGCGAGCACGACGGGCAGGGCCACCACGAGGATGGCCAGCGCCGCTCCACCCACGGTGCGGGCCTCGAGCGAAGGTCGGGTCAGGGCCATACCGCGTCACCGAAGGGCGAGGGCAGCCCGAGCTTGCCCGGGTTGAGGATGCCATTGGGGTCAAGCGCCGCCTTGAGGTCCACGAGCGTGGCGAAGGCGGCGCCCAGCGCCGGCGCGAGGAAGCGGCCCCGGTTGAGGCCCACCCCGTGGTGGTGGCTGATGGCGCCGCCCCGGGCGGTCGTCGCCTCCATCACGGCGCGCCAGGCCGCGGCGTAGTAGGTCTCGGCCCATTCGAGGTCGCCGGGCTCCGGGCCCTGCCCGGCGAAGGTGAAGTAGAGGCACGCGCCGTCGCCGTAGGCGTGGGACTGGTGGGCGGAGGCCGCCAGCGTCCCGTCCATGGATCTGAGCCGGGCCATGACGTCCTCGTAGATCGGCAGGAGCGCCGACCACCGGGCCGCGATCTCGACCGTGTCGACCACGATGTGACGACGGGCGAGGGCGGCAAGAGCGGACACGTCGTTGCGGTGCTCGAGCCAGCGATCGACGAACGACGGGTCGACGGCCTGGGCCGCACCGCATTCCTCGGCGACCAACCGGGTGGTCGCTTCGACGAGCAACGGGTCTCCCTCGTCCAGGATGATGAGGACACAGGTGTCCTCGGCACCGAAGGTGCGGGCCGACTCCACCTCGTCGTACAGGCGGAGCACAGCGGGCGTGGCCCCCCGCCGCAGGACGCGACGGCAGGCCTCGAGGCCCTCGGCGAACGAGCGGAAGCCGAAGGCCAGACGTCGTTCCTCGGCCGGGACCGGATGGACGCGCAGCTGGGCCCTGGTGATGACCCCCATGGTGCCCTCGCTGCCGACGAACAGCTGGGTCAGGTCCGGCCCGACGGCGGCGCGGGGCCACCCGCCGGTGTGCAGGACCCGGCCGTCGGCGAGGGCGACGTCCAGCCCGACCACCATGTCCTCGATCTTGCCGTAGCGGGTCGAGTACTGGCCGGCGGAGCGACACGCCAGCCACCCTCCGACCGTCGACAGCTCAATCGACTGCGGCCAGTGCCCGAGGGTGACGCCGTGGCTCGAGCGCAGCTCGTCCTCGAGATCGCCGCCGAAGGTGCCCACGCCCACCTCGGCGACCATCGAGGTGTCGTCGACCGAGTGCACACCGGTCAGGCCGCAGAGGTCGAGGCTCACGCCGCCGAAGACGGGCAGGCTGGCCCCGCACACCCCGCTGCGACCGGCGACCGGGGTCACCGGCACCCCGGCCTCGTTGCAGAGCGCCAGTACCGCCGCCACCTCGGCGGCGTCCGCCGGGCGGACGACGACCGCCGGCCGGGTGGGCGCCGTCCCCGCCGTCGCCCACAGGATCGACAGCGGCCACCAGTCGCGCCCGGCGTCCAGGCGGGAAGCGTCGTCGGTGTCGACCTGGCGGCACACCGCCCGCAGGCGCGCCAGCAGTCCATCGTCGAGCTCGACCCAGCGATCGGCGAACCGGTAGCGGATCGCCGGCGCTGGCGTGTCGATGTCGATGGGCGAGACGGGCGCGGCCCGGCCGGCCACGGTCAACCGCCCTGGCGGCCGGCGTGCTGGCGAGCGAGATGGGCTGCGGTGCGGTCGGCGTTCACCGCATCCCGAAACGCCGACACCTGCCGCCCGGTCTCGGACGGGGTCCAGCCCAACTCGGGGGCGACGAGATCGGCGGCGTCGGCAGCCGCGTCGGCGGTCGCCTCCAGGTCGTGGAGGGCGGCGCGGGTGCGGCGGCTCAGGACGTCCTCGAGGGTGTGCGCCATCTCGTAACGAGCTGCGTACACCGCCTCGGCCCGCAGGTAGGGCAGTCCCTGCACCAGCGGCGCGCCCATGGCCGGGTCGGCGCGCACCATGGCGAGCAGCGCGCGGGCCTCCCCGCCGTACCGCCCGACCAGGTGGTCGACGACGGGCTGGTCGACCCCGAGCCGCGCCGAGGCCCCGTCCTGGCGGAGCTCCGCCGCGCCGGCGGCGCCCCGAAGCGGCATCGACCCGGTCGGGCTCCGTCTCGGCCCCCGGCCGAGCACCTTGACCACCTCGTTGACGGTGTCGGCCGCCATCCTGCGGTAGGTGGTGAGCTTGCCGCCCGTGACGCTGACGACACCCGAGGCCGAGACCGAGACCTGATGGCGGCGGGACAGGTCGGCGGTGCGGGCTCGCCGGGTGCTCCGACCACCGGGATCGGCGAGGAGGGGCCGCAGTCCCGCCCAGACGCCCGTCACGTCGGAGGGAGTGAGCGGTCTGGTCACCCAGGCGTTGACCGCCTGGAGGACGTACTCGACATCCTCGGGCTCACAGCGCGGATCGTCGAGCGACCCGGAGTAGTCGGTGTCGGTCGTGCCGACGTAGACCTCGTCGCCCCACGGCACGACGAACACCGAGCGCCGGTCGCTCGGCACCGGCAGCACGGCGGCGATGTCGCAGGGCAGCTTGTCCCGGCTGACCGAGATGTGAACGCCCTTGGCGGGCCGGATGGAATGGGGATCATCGCCTTCGTCGAGGGCGCGGACACGGTCCGCCCACACGCCGGTGGCGTTCACGACCACCGACGCCCGGACCTCGACGGGTCCGACACCGTCGACATCGAGGTGGGCACCGCGGGTCCGCCCGTCGTCTCTGAGCAGGGACGTGACCGGGGCGTAGTTGGCTGCCACGGCCCCGTGGTCGAGCACCGCGGTGCGGGCGATGGCGAGCGTGAGTCGGGCATCGTCGGTCCGGGCGTCGTAGTAGACGAAGCCGGCGACCAGTCGGTCGGTGCGCAGGGTCGGGACGTGGGCCAGGGCCTCCTCGACGCCGATCCGTCGGTGCCGGTGACCGATCCTGAGGCCCCCGGTCAAGTCGTAGAGCCACAGGGCGCTCGAGTAGGCCCGGGAGACGGCCCGGTTGACGACCCCGTCCGTTCCGAAGAGCGGGATGAGGAAGGGCAGGGGAGCGACCAGGTGCGGGGCGTTGCGCAGCAGGCGCTGGCGCTCGGCCAGGTTCTCGTACACCAGGCGCACCTCGCGCTGTTGGAGATAGCGCAGGCCGCCATGGACCAGCTTGGACGACTTCGACGACGTTCCGCCGGCGAAGTCGGCCCGCTCGACGAGCGCCGTCTTGAGGCCCCGGGCGGCAGCGTCGAGGGCCACCCCGGCACCGGTGATGCCGCCGCCCACGACGAGCACGTCGAAGGGTTCGTCACCCAGTCGATCGAGCGCGTGAGCTCGATCGAAGCGGGTCGGCGGCGGCGGGGCGGGGGAAGCGGCCATCGAGGATCCGGCCCCGAGCTTGCCATAGCCTCGGCCGAGCGAGCAGGCCCGGCGGACGATCCCGGTGCGCAGAGCCGGCAGCGGGGCAGGGATCGGGGCCGGGCGCCACGAAAGAATGGACTGTTGCTCCGCAGTTGCTACATACTTCGGAGTCCCACGGCTGGGGCCCGTGGATCGCCTGCGTAAGTCTGGCGAAGCGCGGGTAACAGCACGGTGTAGACCCACAGCGGAGGATCGAGTCCCCACATGAAACACTCCTGGCGTCAGCATGCTGCCTGCCGGGGCATCGACCCAGACGTCTTCTACCCCCCCTCTGACGAGGAGGCGGAGGAGGCGAAGGCGATCTGCGGCATCTGTCCGGTGCGTCAGCCGTGCCTCGAGCACGCATTGACGAGTCGCGAGCGAGACGGTGTGTGGGGTGGCGCCACCGAGCGGGAGCGGCGCCGGATCATCCGTCATCGGCGGAAGACCGCGTAGCCGCGGAAGACCGGGTAGCTGGCGGACGCCCGCCCGGGACGTCGGGTCCCGGGGCGCGGCCCCGTCGGTAGCCTCTGGCCATGGACTTCGAACTCTCCGAGGAGCTGGCCGAGCTACAGGCCAGCGTGCGGCGTCTGTCCCAGGACAAAGTCCGGCCCCGGGCCAGAGAGATAGACGACACCGGCGAGTACCCGCAGGACCTCTTCGAGGTGTTCGCCGGTGCCGGTCTGCTCGGCCTGTGCATCCCGGCTGAGCTGGGGGGCTCCGGAGCGGGCATCACGGGCCTGACCGTGGCCATCGAGGAGGTGGCCAAGTACTCCAACACCGCCGCCCTGATGCTCCTCCTCACCCGGCTGCCGACCGGACCCGTCCTGATCGCCGGATCCGACGATCAGCAGCGCCGGTACCTTCCCGGCATTGCGGACGGGAGCTGTCGCGCTGCCTTCGGGCTGTCCGAGCCCCAGGCCGGTAGTGACGTGATGGGGATGCGCACCCGGGCCGTTCCCGATCCCGACCGCGCCGGCGGGTGGGTCCTGAACGGCGTGAAGTGCTGGATGTCGGGCGTCGCCGAGGCCGACTGGTACACGGTGTTCGCCAAGACCGGCGACCTCGACAGTCGGCGGCACGACTCGATCACCGCCTTCATCGTCGAGCGGGCGTGGGACGGGGTCGAGGTCGGCCGACGAGACCGCAAGATGGGCCTGCGGGGCATCGACACCGGCGAGCTCGTCCTGGACGGTGCGCGCGTGCCGGCCGAGAACGTGATCGGGGAGGTCGGTGGCTTTCGTCTCGCCATGCTCGGGCTCAACTCCATGCGTCCCATCGTGGCCGCCCGGGGCATCGGCCTGGCCGAGGGCGCGCTCATGTACGCCACCGAGTACGTGCAGGGTCGGGAGGCGTTCGGCACCACGGTCGGCAGCTTCCAGGGCGTCCAGTGGGAGATCGCCAAGCTGGCGACCGAGATCGAGGCAGCCCGCCTGCTCACCTACCGGGCGGCGTGGCTGGCCGACCAGGGACGGTTCACCAAGGAATGGGTCCCCTACCTGTCGATGGCGAAGTACCACGCCACCGAGCTGGCCGTGCGGGCGTCGGGCCTCGCCGTGCAGCTGCTCGGCGCCGCCGGGTACATGAAGGACCACCTGACCGAGCTCTACTACCGGGACGCGCGACAGCTCACGATCGTCGAGGGCACGTCGGAGGTCCAGCTGGGCCTCATTGCCCGTGGCGTGCTGGAACGCGACCTCTGGTGGGATTGAGCGCCTCGGCGCCGAGCGCCGGCGAGCCCACCGTCGGGGAACCGAGCGGCCTCGACGCCATCGGGGGCTGGCCCGCCGTCCTGGGCCGCCTGATGGCGCGCCAGGACCTGACCGCTGACCAGGCCGCCACGGCTCTGAAGGACATCCTCGGCGGGGGGGCCACGCCGGCCCAGGTGGCGGCGTTCGTGACCGCCCTGCGCATCAAGGGCGAGACGGTGGAGGAGATGTCGGGACTGGTCCGCGCCATGCTCGAGCTCGCCGAACCGCTCGTCGTGCCGGGTGAGCTCGTCGATACCTGCGGCACCGGGGGGGACCGCAGCCAGAGCATCAACGTGTCGACCCTGGCCGCATTCGTCGTCGCCGGGGCCGGTGCCAGGGTGTGCAAGCACGGCGGGCGCGCCGCCTCGTCCGCCAGCGGCTCGGCCGACGTGCTCGAGGCCCTGGGCGTGGTGATCGACCTGGGACCAGACGGCGTGCGCCGCTGCGTCGAGGACGCGGGCATGGGATTCTGCTTCGCCCCTCGGTTCCACCCGGCCATGCGTCACGCCATTCCGGTGCGGCGGGAGCTGGGGGTGCCCACGGTGTTCAACTTCCTGGGGCCGCTCGCCAACCCGGCCAGAGCCCAATATCAGGTGGTGGGCGTCAGCGACCCGCGCATGGCCGAGAAGATGCTGGGGGTGCTCGAGGCCAACGGGGCCAGGAGGGCCATGGTGGTCTACGGCCACGACGGCCTGGACGAGCTGTCGACGACCGGTGCGTCCAGCGTGCTCGAGCTGACCGTCGACGACAGCGGCTCGGCCGAGGTGCGCGCCGACGTCGTCGATCCGTCGGCGTTCGGGTTGGCCCGATGCGACCTCGGGTCGCTGCGTGGTGGCGGGGCGGCCGACAACGCCGCCGCGGTCAGGCGGGTCCTCGACGGCGAGCGGGGGCCACATCGCGACATCACCGTCCTGAACGCGGCGGCGGCGCTGGTGGTAGCCGGGATCGCCGAGGATCTCGGGGCCGGCGTCGAACAGGCTGCCGCGGTCATCGACGACGGCCGAGCGGCGGCCGTGCTGTCGCGCCTGGTCGAGATCTCCACGGCTGCGGCGCGGCCCTGAGGGCCGACGGGCGGGCGCCGCTCAGGCGGGACCGAGGTCCCACATGGCTTCGAGGTCGTGACGGCTGTAGGACTTGAACGCCACCATCGTGCTCGTGCTGCGGATGCCGTCGAAGGCAGCGATCCGCCGGGTCACCACCTCGGCCAGATCCTCGTGCCGGCGCACGCGGATGATCGCAACCAGGTCGGCGTCGTCGCTGGCCACCGAGTAGACCTCGGTGACGCCGTCGACGTCGGCCAGCGCCTCGGCCAGGTCGGCGACCTGCGCCAGGTCGGCTTCGATGAGAACGAAGGCATGCACCACGCCAGGCGAGCGTAACTGCTGCCAGTGGCCGCGACGGTGCTGGGCCGAAACGACCGCTCCCGGTCTGCAAGCCGTTTACAGGCGTGATCCGGCTATCGTTCATGTCTTGACCACGACCCGTTCACCTACTGACCTCGCGCCCACGCCAGGAGCTCATCCCGGCGACGGGAACGGGGCTCCGGCCGTCCAGGTCGAGGGTCTGGAGAAGCGCTATGGCGATATCCAGGCCGTGGACGGGGTGAGCCTCGAGGTGTCCCAGGGCGAGACGTTCGGCTTCCTCGGGCCCAACGGAGCGGGCAAGTCGACGACGATCTCGATGCTCTGTACCCTCGCCCGACCGACGGGCGGCCGGGCCATGGTGGCCGGCTACGACGTCGTCAGGCGGCGGGCGGACGTCCGGCGGCGCATCGGCCTGGTCTTCCAGGACACGACGCTGGACGACTACCTCACGGCGACGGAGAACCTCATGTTCCACGCCGAGCTCTACGGTGTGGAACGGGCCGGCCTCGAGCGTCGCCTCCAGCAGGTGCTGGAGATGGTGGGCCTCTGGGAACGTCGTGGAGGCCTCGTGCGCACCTTCTCGGGCGGAATGAAGCGACGCCTCGAGATCGCGCGCGGGCTGATGCACTCGCCGCGGGTGCTGTTTCTGGACGAGCCGACGGTCGGCCTCGACCCCCAGACCCGCAGTCACATCTGGAGCTACATCAACCAGCTGCGACGCCAGGAGGACATCACCATCTTCCTCACGACGCACTACATGGACGAAGCCGAGCACTGCGACCGCATCGCCATCATCGACGGCGGCCGCATCGTGGTGATCGACACCCCCGAGGCATTGAAGGCGCGGGTCGGCAAGGACCGGGTCGAGGTCCGCACCGACGACGACGTGGCCGCCTTGCGGGGACTGCTGGACGAGTTCGGGCTGGAGGCCACGCTGAGCGAGGGGGCCGTCACCTTTCACGTGGCCGGCGGAGAGGAGTTCGTGCCCCGGCTCTTCTCCGAGCTGCGGGTCCCGATCCGCTCGGTGCGGGTGTCGCGTCCGACGCTCGACGACGTATTCATGGCCCACACCGGCCGCACGATCCGCGATGCCGAGGCTTCGTCGTCGGAGCGCAACGCGGCCTCCCCCTGGATGCGGGCGGCGCGCCGCCGATGACGACGACGGCCGCGCCCGACGTCGCAGCCGTCCGTCTGGCGGGGGGCGCGTGGCGGGACGAGCTGCGGGCGGCGCGGATGGTCTGGCGACGGGAGATCATCCGCTTCGGGCGCAACCGGCTCCGGATCGTGACGTCGCTGGCTCAGCCGGTGCTGTTCCTGTTCGTGCTGGGCACCGGGCTGTCGACGATCGTGCGAGGAGGTCCGGCAACCTCGGGCTCGAACTTCCGGACCTTCATCTTCCCGGGCATCGTCGCCATGACGGTCCTCTTCTCGGCCATCTTCTCGGCGGTCTCGATCGTCTGGGACCGGGAGTTCGGCTTCCTGCGGGAGATGCTGGTTGCTCCGATCCGGCGCTCGTCGCTGGTCGTGGGCAAGTGCGCCGGCGGGGCCACGGTGGCGACCCTTCAGGCGCTGATCATCCTCGTGCTGTCACCCCTGGTGGGCATCCCGTTCTCGGCCCCGCTGCTGCTGATCCTGGTGGGCGAGATGGTCATCATGGCGGTGGCCCTGACGGCCGTCGGCATGGTGATGGCGGCACGGATGCAGCAGGTCGAGTCGTTCCAGGTCGTGATGCAGTTCGTCGTGCTCCCCATGTTCTTCCTGTCGGGCGCCATGTTCCCCCTCACCGGGCTCCCGCAGTGGCTCACCGTTCTGACCCGGCTCGATCCGTTGACCTACGCGGTGGACCCGATGCGACGGGCCGTGTTCGCCCACAGCTCCTCGGCCGCCCACTTCGCCAAGCTCAGCCCGGGGCTCAGCTGGTTCGGCTGGCGCCTGCCGGTGGGGCTCGAGCTGGTGGTCGTGCTGCTCATCGGGACCGCTGCCCTGGGCATCGCCATCGTGCAGTTCTCCCGTCCCGACTGAGCGGGAGGGCTGCTCGCCTCAAACCGGCTCGACGGCGTCGCCGATGAGACCGAGTGGAGGTGCTCCCAGGCCGAGCAGCGCCTCGTGGAAGCGCCGATGCCCATACCGCCGTCCCCACCGGGCCCTGGCCTCCTCCTGCAGGGCCCTGATCTCGATCTTGCCCCAGGTGTAGCGGCCGTAGGTGGGATCGAAGCCTGCCCGCTCGGCTTCGCTGCGGGCCGCGGGTCCCCGCAGGAAGGCGTCGTCTTCGAACCGGCGGACGGCGTCCTCGGGGCCCATCGCACCGGTGTGGATGCCGATGGCGACGGCGAGCCGGGTGATGCGCACGAGCGCTTCGACGTGGACACCGATGGCAAAACGCGGATCCTCGGCTCGAAAGCCCTCGTCGAGGACCAGTTCCTCGCCGTAGTGGGCCCAGCCCTCGACGAAGGCCGTCGAGAACAGGGTCCGCCGGACGTCGCTGTCGAGGCTGCGAAGGGCGCGGCCGTGGGCGTAGTGGCCTGGCGTGACCTCGTGCACGGTGATGGCTGGCAGCGTCGTCCGGCTGAACACCGCCAGCCACTCCGCCTGCTCGTCGGCGGGCCAAGAGGGATCGGGTGGGTTGACGTAGTACCAGGCCGGTGCGTCGGCCTCGAACGGCGCCGTCCAGGACATCATGGCCATGGCCCATCGCCGGGAAGGCGGCGCCGGCCCCACGCGGCACTCGCCACCGGGATCAGCGAGGAGGTCCCGGGCGACGACGAAGGCGGTCGCCTCCGCGATGAGCGCGCGCGCCTCGTCCACGATGCCCTCCGGGCCGGCATGGTCGGCGCCCAGCTCGCTCAGCAGCTGGCCGGGGCGGGCGCCGGGGCGAAGGCGGTCGCAGGCGTCGTCGAGCAATCGGCGGACACGGTCTCGCTCGGCGTCCGCCCGGGCGGCCAGGCGCCCGAGATCGATCGGGATCGCCTCGGCGTCCCCGAGGAGCCGGGCCAGGCCGCGGGCGCCGATGGCGATCTCGGGATCGCCGCGTTCGCCGATCTCCTCGAGGTGCCGGACGAACCGTCCGTGGGCGTTCCGGGCCGCTTCGAGCTCCCCGCGATCCTCGAGCGCCGCGCCCAGCCCTCTGGCTGCCGGCAGCAGGGACCGGGCGACCGGGGCCGGGACGCGGTCGAGCGACTCGATGGCGGCGTCCACCGCGTCGGGCCACGACGCCAGGTGGCGCCGCCTGGCGGCATGGCGCTCGTCCGCCGGCGCGTACTCACGGTCGTAGGCGGCCAGGTCGAGGTTGGCGATGTGCACCAGGGGGTTGCGGCGGTGCTCCTCGATCACGCCGAGCGCGGTCCGCAGACCCTCCTCGGTGGCGCGCAGGTGGGCCTCGTCGTGGGCGTCGGGCTCGGGCGGGCCCTGACCGATCCGGGTGAGGGCTGCCTTCACCCCGCTCGGGGAGAGGTCCTGGACCTTGCCGTCGTACTCGTGCAGCCCGGCGTACTCGCGCACCTCGGGCATGAGGAGCTCGCAGAGCGCCCGCAGCCTTGGGTTCATCCGGTCGACGGTACTCTGAGCGCCGTGGACGCTTCCCGCTATCGCTGTGATGCCTGCGGCAACGTGACCAGGTTCGACGTGGTATCGACCCGCCGGACCCGGGCGTTCCACCACTACAGCGTCGGTGGTGACCTCACCGTCGAGGACGAGCAGCTCTTGTCCCACGTGGTGGAGGAGGTGTCGTGCCGGTGGTGCGGCACTGGCCGCGGCGTGCAGGTGCTGCGCGAGAGCGAGGTCTGACGCCGCGCCCGCGGGATCCGTCCGTCGACGCCCTGTCCTCGGACGGGCCCCCCGGGCCCTCGCCATCCTCGGGCCCGCACCCCGGACCGGCTGAAGGGGCCCTGCTTCGCCCGGCCCTGGAGCTGGCCTGGGCCGTGGCTCGGGCCGGCGAGCAGCTCGAGCCGCGCGTCGCCGCCCCCCGCCTCATGAAGCCCCTGCTGGGATTCGCCCGACTGCCGGCGCGCGCCCTGGACGTGGTGCGACGGGTGGTCGACGAGGACGCGGCGTTCCGGGGCCGGGTGGCCGCAGCCGCCGAGGAGGTCGACCTGAGCCGACCTGCCTGGCTGTTCGTGGCCAGGCCCGAGGGGTGGACGGATGAGCTCGACGAGCTGTTCGCCACCGCGCGGGCCGAGATCGAGGGCCGTCAGGGGGACCATGACGAGCGCGACGCGCGCCGCAGGGTCCGGGCGGCGGAGGCGTCAGCACGGCGTGCCGAGGAGGCGCTGGCCCGGGAGCGAGCGCGCGCCGTTCGATCGGCCGAGGAGCTTCGGGCCGAGCGTCGGTCCCGCCGCGCCGCCGAGGAGGATGCCGTAGCGGCGCGCCGGTTGGCTGACTCCCTGACCGCCGAGCAGACCAGGATGCGCCGGGCGCTCGAGGAGGCGACAGCGGAGCTGTCCCGGCTGCGACTGGCGCCGAGCCCCGGACCAGATCTCGAGGCACTTGCCCGGGAGATCGCCCGAGCAGCCGATGACGCATCGGCGCTCGTCTCCAGGCTGCGTTCGGCCGGGAGCACGCTCACCAGCTCGATCACCGCCGAGGCACCGGAGGTCGCAGCCGACGTCGAGCACGCCGCCGGCAAGCCGGCGCCAGCGGCGCCCACCCCATCTCGTCCCCGATCGACGCGCGCCGACAAGGCGCCTCGTCGTTCCCGTCGTCCGGCGCCGCTACCACCCGGCGTCTGGGACGATTCCCCGGAGGCGGCCGAGCATCTGGTGCGACTGCGGGGCGCGGTGCTCGTCGTGGACGGCTACAACGCGTCCCTCGCCTGGCGTCCGGCGCTGCCTATCGGCGAGCAGCGACGCCGGCTCGTCGACGCCCTGGAGGAGCTGGCGACGCGGACGAAGGCCGATGTGCACGTCGTCTTCGACGGAGTCGAGCCGGCGCAGCCTCAGACGTCGGCCGGACCGCGGCGACTGGTCCGAACGCGCTTCTCGCCGCCTGACGTCGAGGCCGACGAGATCGTGGTCGGTCTGGTCGACGAGCTGCCGGCGGAGCGGCCGGTGGTCGTCGCCTCGAACGACCGGGCCGTGCAGGAGGACGCAGGGCGACGGGGCGCCAACGTCATCTCCGTCCGGCAGCTGATGGCGGTCCTTCGCCGCGAGCACTGAGCGGGGCTCAACCAGCCCGCGTGTGGCGAAGGTGCGGCACCAGCCCGACCTCGCCCAGCATGCGGACGGCGCGGGCCTCGTCGGCATCGATGACCACGGCGTCGTCTGGCGTCCTGTCCAGGATGAAGCTGACCACGCAGTCCTCGCACGCGGTCGTGTCGAGCATCGAGCAGTCGTGGCAGCTGATCGTGATCGAGTCGCTCATGGCACGCATGGTGGCACCAGGGTGTGACAACAGCCGGCGGCGGGGGTCGGCCCCCGCCCGGGGCGGCGAAGCGGCCGTGGGCAGAGCTATCCGGTGCAAGCATGGGGTGTGGCCCGTCTGAAACTGGTCGTCGACGACCTGCGCCCGCTGGCCGACGAGGTCTCGTCGCTGGCCCGGGCGTCGGGGGTGGATGCCGTCGGCATCACCGGGGCCGAGCCCTTCGGGTCCACCCGCCGGCACCTCGAGGAACGCAAGGAGGCGGGGCTGCACGGCGGGATGCACTTCACCTACGGGAATCCTGCTCGCGCCACCGAGCCCGAACGCGCTGTTCCGGGCGCCCGGGCGCTGGTGGTCGGCGCCCGGTCCTACCGGCGGGCGCCGCCAGAGCAGGCTCCCGGCCCGGGAGCCTTCGGCCGCGTGGCGCGCTACTCGTGGAGCGACCACTACCAGCCGTTGCGCGACGCACTGGGCGCGGTGGCCCACCGGCTCGAGGATGCCGGATGGCGGGCGCGGGTGCTCGTCGACGACAACGCCATGGTCGACCGGGCGGCGGCCCATCGGGCGGGCCTCGGATGGTACGGGAAGAACACGGTCCTGCTGCTGCCCGGGAAGGGGTCGTGGTTCGTGCTCGGCTCGGTGGTCACAGACGCCCCCCTCCCGCCTACCGCGGTAGACGGCACCGGGAGCTGCGGGACCTGCGCCCGGTGCCTGGCCGCCTGTCCCACCGGTGCGCTGGTGGAACCGGGCGTGCTCGACGCCAGACGGTGCCTGGCCTGGTTGCTCCAGGCGCCGGGGACGTTTCCGATCGACCTCCGGCCGGCGCTCGGGAGCCGCATCTACGGATGCGACGACTGTCAGGAGGTGTGCCCGCCCAACCGCAGCGAGGATCGGCGTCACCCTCCGCCTCCGGCCGGGCAGGACGACGAGCCGTGGGTGGAGCTGGTCTGGCTGCTGGGGTGCAGCGACGACGAGCTCCTGGCCCATCTCGGGCGTTGGTACATCCCGAGACGCCAACCCCGCTACCTGCGTCGCAACGCCCTGGTGGCGCTGGGCAACGTCGGCGACGGGAACGACCAGCGGGTCGCGCGAGCGCTGCGAGCTGCGTTGGCCGACCCGGATCCACTGGTGCGGGGCCACGCCGTGTGGGCGGCCGTCCGCCTTGGTCGCCACGACCTGGCCGCCCATCTCGCGGCGTCGGAGACCGACCCCGAGGTCCGCGCCGAGCTCACCGCCGCCGGGCTCACCACCGCCGGGCTCGCCGGGCCCGTCGGGTGAGGGGGACCGGGCTCATCGGGTGAGGCACCTCCTCGTCACGAACGACTTCCCGCCCAAGGTGGGAGGCATCCAGTCCTACCTCTGGGAGCTGTGGCGGCGGCTTCCGGCCGGCTCGTTCTCGGTGCTCACCATCGATCACCCCGGGAGCTCCGGCTTCGACGCCGCCCAGGCGTTCGACATCGAGCGCTTGGCGACGCGGATGCTGCTGCCCTCGCCCGGCCTGGTCCGGCGCGTCCGGCGTCGCTGCGAGGAGACGGGTGCCCGCCTGGTCGTGCTCGACCCCGCCCTGCCGGTGGGCCTGGTCGGCCCCTTCCTGGGACTGCCCTACGGACTCGTGCTCCACGGCGCTGAGGTCACGGTGCCCGCGCGGCTGTCCGGCGCCCGCCCGGTGCTGGCCCGGGTGCTGCGGAAGGCCACGGGCGTGATCGCCGCCGGCGGGTATCCGGAGGCCCAGTCCCGACGGGCCGCCGGGCGCCACATGCCGCCGGTGACCGTCATCCCGCCCGGGGTCGACGGTGAACGGTTTCGTCCCCTCGACGAGGACGAGCGGGCCGCTGCCCGGGCGGAGCTCGGCCTGCCCGTCGAGGGCCGGCTGGTCGTCAGCGTCAGCCGGCTCGTGCCCCGAAAGGGCATGGATGTGCTGGTCGACTCGGCATCCCGCCTCTCGGCGACCCGACCGGATCTCACCGTCGCCATCGCCGGCGCCGGTCGGGACCGGAACCGGCTCGAGCGGCGAATCGCCGGGACCGCCGCCCCGGTTCGACTGCTGGGCCGGGTGCCCGACGAGATGCTCCCGCGTCTCTACGGATGCGCCGACGTGTTCGCCATGCTCTGCCGGGACCGTTGGGCCGGGCT
>JBPYEZ010000120.1:0-2182 GCA_051984395.1 Acidimicrobiales bacterium
GGGGTCAGCGTCGAGCTGCACCAGGGGGAGATCCTCGGCTTCATCGGTCCCAACGGCGCCGGTAAGACCAGCCTCTTCGACCTCATCTCCGGGTTCTCCGTCGCCGACTCCGGTCGCGTCCTGCTCAACGAGATGGATGTGACCGACTGGTCGGCCCACGAGCGGGCCCATCTCGGGTTGGGGAGGTCGTTCCAGGACGCCCGCCTATGGCCCGAGCTCACCGTCGCCGAGTGTCTGGCCGTGGCGCTGCACCTCGAGGGCGAGACCGAGGCCGCCCTGCCGGCCCTGCTGGGCGTGCCCAGGGTGGCGAGCTCGGAGCGCATGATCCACGAACGAGTCGACGAGCTCATCGACCTCATGGGCCTGGACGCCTTCCGCAACAAGTTCGTGGCCGAGCTGTCGACCGGTTCCCGGCGGATCGTGGAGCTGGCGTGCATGCTGGCGCATCGCCCCCAGGTGCTGCTGCTCGACGAGCCCTCCTCGGGGATCGCCCAGCGTGAGACCGAGGCGCTCGGACCGCTGATCAGGCGGATACGCGCCCAGCTTCAATGCAGCATCCTGATCATCGAGCACGACATCCCCCTCATCAGCGTTCTCGCCGACCACCTCGTGGGACTGGACCTCGGTCGGGTGATCGCCAACGGGCGCCCTGCAGATGTCCTGAGCGACCCCCGCGTGGTCGAGTCCTACCTGGGCGATGCGGCGGAGAAGCTGGGAGTCCGGGTGGACCGGCCGACCACGCCTGTCGCTGCGGTCCGGCGCGCCCGCCCCGACCGCCCACTGGTCGCCAGGCCGGCCGGCGCCACCCTCGGGGCGCGTCCGGGGCGCCCACTCCGTGCTCGCCGCAGCGCCGACGATGACGGCGAATTGGACGACGAGGGAACGATGGCCGCCGAGGTACGTCGGGCCATGGCCGCCGTCCGCCAGCGTCGCCAAGGGGCGAGTAGCCAGCGTGGTGCCGCGACGGCGCAGATGGAGAGCGCCTGGGCTCCCCCTTCGCAGGCCGAGGTCGGGGAGGACGAGCGATGACAGCGAGGACTCTGGGCAAGCGCCTGCTGGGCGGGTCGGCCGCTCTGGGCGTCGCTGCCGTGGTGGTGATGCTCCTGCCGACCTCGGCGGGGGCCAACGGCCCGGCGAAGTACGGCTGGTGGTACGAAGCGAACCAAGGCCTGCCCGTCGCTCCGCCCCCTCCGCCGCAGGTGCCCTCCGACGGTCTGTACGTGGCCAACGGCTTCAGCGGGCCGACGGCCGTCTCGGCTCTCACCTTCACGGTCCCGTCCGGCGCCCAACTCGGACCCCTCACGCTGAAGATCGCGGGTAACCCGACCATCACCCAACCTCCCGTCGCTTGCACCTTGGCAGCCTCTTCGGAGGGCTACAGGGCCGCCCAGGAGGGCGCGTGGAACGACCGGCCCTCCTATGACTGCAGGAAGGCCCAGATCCCGGGCTCGGTCGACGCCAACAAGACGACCACGACGTTCAACGTCGATCCCTTCCTGGCCAATGGAACGGTGTCCCTGGTGATCCTCGCCGGGGGCTCGGCTGACCAGGTCGCCTTCCAGAAGCCCGACGACGGCGCTCTCCAGATCGCCAACGGAGACACGGGAGGGGCCGTCGGTGGAGTGGCCACGCCCAGCAGTGGCGCGGCCACCGGTCCGGAGAGCTCCGACGGTCAAGCCGCGAGCCTTCCCAGCCAGGCGTCGTCGGGCGACAACTACTCTCAACCCCTCGTCGACACCGGTTCTGGCCCGATGTCCGCGATCCCGACGGCACCCTCGGCACCCGGTACTCCTGCTTCTCCTGCTTCGGCTGCACCCACGGGCGGGAGGGGTCGGGCGGCGTCTCCGGGCTACGCCCTCGGTAAGCCCGCGGCAGCTACCGTTCCCCAGGGCTGGCACAGCAAGACCGCCACGGGCCTGGGCCTGACGGCGATCCTCGGCGCCCTCGTCGCCTGGACCATCGGCTACGGACCGCTCGGAGGCAGGGTCCAGCTGCTCTCGGTCCGGCTCCGTCCGCCGCCACCCCCCACGGAGTGAGCCGCCGTCGAGGCTCGAGACGATCGCCTCTCCCGTCCACCCTCAGTGGCCGTGGACGCGGTGGACGCCGTCCCGGGCGGGGAGGCGGCTCGTTCGTCTATCGGCGTCAGCCCCACATCGTCGCCGCCGTGGTCGTCCTGATGATT
>JBPYEZ010000121.1:0-4442 GCA_051984395.1 Acidimicrobiales bacterium
GCGGGACCATCGCCGGCGCGCCCGTCGCATACGTGGGCGGCCAGACGACCACGCTGTGGCGCACGGCCTGCCACTGCCAGATGACGGCGGCGGCGAGGAGGTTCTGGCCCTCGTGCGGTCGATCCTCGGCGAAATGGAGCCCGGCGCCGTTGGGAAGCACGCCCTCGGCCAGCGTCGTCTGGCGGGCGGCGGCGGCGATGGCGCCTGCGCTGAACGAGCGTGCCTGGGGCAGCACATAGTGGAACAACGCCCAGGCGGCGCTGAAGCCGGCCAACCCTTCGTTGTCGGGCGTTGCCTGGCCAGTTTGCGCCTTCCAGGCGGCGGCGAAGCGCTGGTAGTCACGTCCACCCGTCGGGCCCAGGGCGCCCGGGTTGAAGCCGCCGCCGGGGCGATCCGACGCGAACACCCCGACCGCCTGTGGGCCGAGGTCGTCACCGAAGTCGCTCATGCACTCGGCCATGCTCGAGCCGATCATGGCGCCGACGTGGACGTGCTCGGCCAGCATGGCCCGGCGGAACGCCTCGCCGTCGGGAATGTACGAGGCGAGGACGAGCACGTCCGGACGAGCCGCCGCCACCCGGCCGAGCACCGAAGGCCAGTCGGGCTTGTAGGCGTCGTAGGAGATGCGGTCGACGACATCGAGCCCGGACGCCTGCGCCGTGGTCATGGCGCCGTCGGCGACCGACTGGCCGTAGGCGTCGTTCTCCCAGACGACGGCGACGCGCGTCTGCGACGGCGTCAGCCCCAACCGGGGCACCAGCTGGGTGGCGGCGAAGCGGGCCGAGTTGTCGCCCAGGTTCGATCCCGTCGTCCCGACCCGAAAGACCCACGGCGATCCTTCGCCCGTGAGACGATCGGCGACGGCGCCCGCTTCCCAGTAGACGAGCCGCGAGCTGGACGCGGCGGCGGCGGCGGGAATCGACAGCTGCGACGAGTAGGCCCCGAGCACCAGCGGGACGCCGTCGTCGTGTAGTGAGCCGATGGCCGTCGGGGCCTGTTCGCGCGTCTCCAGGTCACGCACGTCCAGTTCTATGTGCCGGCCCTTCACGCCGCCGTCGCTGTTGGCGAGCTCGGCTGCGATCTTGACCCCGCGCAGCTCCTCGGTCGCCGAGGAGGACTGAGGCCCGTGCAGCGGGAACACGGCGCCCAGTCGCAGGGTGGAGGGCGAGGAGGACGCGGCTTGGCCGCACGCAGAGAGGCCCCAGACGAGGCTCAGCAGGCCGAGGACGAGTGGAAGTGGGCGCTGGACGAGTTGCAGCACGAGCTCCTCCATTTCGGCCGAAAGGTTGCCAAGACGTCGTAGGTCTACCCGAACGGGCCGGATCGAACACGCGTTCGACTATGGCGGCCCGCGGTCCTAGGGTTTGACCCATGGGTTGGCGCAACCCTCCCATGCCGTGGTCCGAGCTCGAGCGCCGGCTGTCCGACGGTCGGCCGCCCAACCGGCCGGCCCTCGCCGACGGAGGCGACAGCCCGGCCTGGTCCCGCAAGCGCCAGCCGTACCGCCCCCCGCCGGTGTCCCGGCGCGGTGACGCCCCTGTCTCCTACGCCGAGCTGCACTGCCACTCGAACTTCAGCTTCCTGGATGGTGCGTCGCACCCCGAGGAGCTGGTCGAGGAGGCCGGCCGCCTCGGCCTGGAGGCGCTGGCCCTCACCGATCACGACGGCATGTACGGGGTGGTGCGCTTCGCCGAGGCGGCCGAGGCCGTCGGCGTGCCCGCCGTGTTCGGGGCCGAGCTCACTCTGGACCTGGCCCGACCGGTGGCACGGGTCGGGAGACGACCCAAGGGCCGCCGTCCTGGTCCGGCCGGCACCCTGGGTCATCGCCAGGCCGCCGCCGACCCCGAGGGCCACCACCTCGTCGTGCTGGCTCGCGACCCAGAGGGGTACGCCCGGCTGTGCCGGGTCCTCAGCGAGGCCCACCTGGCCGGCGGGGAGAAGGGCCAGCCGGTCGTGTCCCTGGCCACCCTGGCCGGGGCCCACGGGGGGCACTGGGTGGTGCTCACCGGCTGCCGCAAGGGGGAGGTCCCGACGACCATGGTCGAAGCCGGCCCCACGGCAGCGGCGCGGGCCCTGGGTCGGCTGACCGACGCCTTCGGGCGCCACAACGTGGCCGTCGAGCTGTGGGACCACGGCGACCCGCTGGACACGGCGCGCAACGACGCCCTGGCCCACCTGGCCCTGGCCCATGGCGTCGACCTCGTCGCCACCAACAACGTGCACTACGCCGCCCCTGCCCGGCGGGCGCTGGCCACCGCCCTGGCCGCGGTGCGGGCGCGGAGGTCACTGGACGAGATCGACGGGTGGTTGCCGGCGGCAGCCGGCGCCCACCTGCGCTCGGGGAGGGAGCAGGCGCGGCGCTTCGCCCGCTATCCCGGCGTGGTGGAGCGGGCGGCCGAGCTGGGACGGGAGTGCGCCTTCGACCTGCGGCTGGTCGCGCCACACCTGCCCGACTTCCCGGTGCCGCCGGGTCACTCCGAGATGAGCTGGCTGGTCGAGCTCACCGAGCGAGGAGCGACGCGTCGCTACGGCCCTCGGGGCGGCGAGCGGGTGCCGGGCGCCTACGCCCAGCTGGACCGCGAGCTGGCGGTCATCGAGCGTCTCGGGTTCCCGGGCTACTTCCTCGTGGTGTGGGACATCATCGAGTTCTGCCGGCAGAACAACATCCTCTGCCAGGGGAGGGGCTCGGCTGCCAACTCGGCGGTCTGCTACGCGCTGGGCATCACCAACGCCGACGCCGTCTCGCTGGGCCTGCTTTTCGAGCGGTTCCTGTCGCCCGAACGGGACGGTCCACCGGACATCGACATCGACATCGAGAGCGACCGGCGGGAGGAGGCCATCCAGCACGTGTACGAGCGCTACGGGCGCCACAACGCGGCCCAGGTCGCCAACGTCATCACCTACCGGGCGCGCTCGGCCGTGCGCGACATGGGCAAGGCCCTGGGCCACGCCAGCGGCCAGCTGGACGCCTGGTCGAAGCAGATCGAGCGGTGGGGGCCGCTGGCTGCGACCGCGGGCGCCGTCGATCCGGACGGCTGCCCCGCCCACGACATCCCCGCACCGGTCATCGGGTTGGCGGCCCAGGTGGAGAACTTTCCCCGCCATCTCGGCATCCATTCGGGAGGGATGGTCATCTGCGACCGGCCCGTGGTCGAGGTGTGCCCGGTCGAATGGGCCCGCATGGAGGGTCGCTCCGTCCTGCAGTGGGACAAGGACGACTGCGCCGCCGTGGGCCTGGTCAAGTTCGACCTCCTGGGCCTCGGAATGCTCAACGCCATCCATCGCGCCATCGACCTGATCCGCGATCACCACGGCCTGGAAGTCGACCTGGCCGAGCTTCCCCAGGAGGAGGCGGTCTACGACATGCTGTGCCAGGCCGACTCGGTGGGTGTCTTCCAGGTGGAGAGCCGGGCCCAGATGGCCACGCTTCCCCGCCTCAAGCCCCGCCACTTCTACGACCTCGTGGTGGAGGTGGCGCTCATCCGCCCCGGTCCCATCCAGGGTGGCTCGGTCCATCCCTACATCCGCAGGCGCAACGGGCGCGAGCCGGTGACCTACCTGCATCCCCTGCTCGAGCCGTCGCTGGAGAAGACCCTGGGGGTGCCGTTGTTCCAGGAGCAGCTCATGCAGATGGCGATCAACGTCGCCGGGTTCACAGCTTCCGAGGCCGACCAGCTCCGTCAAGCGATGGGCTCCAAACGCTCCGCACAGCGGATGGAGCGGCTGCGCGCCCGCTTCTACGAGGGGATGGCCGAGCGGGGAATCACCGGCGACGTCGCCGACGTCATCTACGAGAAGCTGGCCGCCTTCGCCAACTTCGGCTTCCCCGAGAGCCATTCGGTGTCGTTCGCTTATCTGGTCTACGCGAGCGCGTGGCTCAAGCATCACTATCCGGCGGGATTTTGTGCGGCCCTGCTCAACGCCCAGCCCATGGGCTTCTGGTCACCCCAGACACTGGTGGCCGACGCCCGCCGCCACTGGGTGGAGGTGAGGCGGGCCGACGTCAACGCCAGCTCGGCCCAGGCGACGTTGGAGCCCGCCCGCGAGGCCGGTGCCGAGCCGGCGGTGCGCCTCGGGCTCGAGTACGTGCGCACGATCGGCCTCGAGATGGCAGAACGGATCGCCGCCGGCAGCCCGTACTCGGGCATGGAGGACCTGGTGCGTCGCACCGGCGTGTCCCGCTCTCAGCTGGAAGCTCTGGCCACTGCGGGAGCCATCCCGTGGGGAGCCCGCCGGGAAGCGCTGTGGGCCGCGGGCGCGGTGTCCCAGGCCACCCCCGACCGCCTCGACGGGGTGGTCGTCGGAGCCCGGGCTCCGCGCCTTCCGGACATGACTGCGGCGGAGGAGATAGCCGCCGACCTCTGGGCCACGGGGATGTCACCGACCGGAGATCCCGTAGGGCTGATCCGTGATCGGCTCGATGCCATGGGCGCGACGCCGGC
>JBPYEZ010000122.1:0-24149 GCA_051984395.1 Acidimicrobiales bacterium
GCGACAGCCCGAAGGTGACCCACCGGTGCCAGTCGGGGCGAAAGTCGTCGACGCACAGCAGCTCCATGAAGGTGGCGAAGGCCTCGTTCAGCCAGAGGCCGTTCCACCACCGCATGGTCACCAGGTCACCGAACCACATGTGGGCGATCTCGTGGGAGATCACGTCGGCAACTCGCTCCAGCTCGACGCGCGAGGCGGCTGTGGGATCGATGAGCAGCACCGACTCGCGGAACGTCACCGCCCCGAGGTTCTCCATGGCTCCGAAGGCGAAGTCCGGCAGCGCGATCAGGTCGAGCTTGTCGCTCGGGTACGGGATGCCGAACCATCGCGAGAAGAAGCGCAGGGCGTGGGCACCGACCTCCAGGGCGAACGCCGTGAGGTGGCCCTTGCCCGGCACGTGGGCGACCCGCAGAGGGACACCATCGACGTCGACCGGGTCGGTCAGCTCGAGCGGGCCGACCACGAACGCCACCAGGTACGTGGACATGGGCATGGTGTCGGCGAAGCGCACCCGTCGCCGCCCGTCGCCGAGATCGGTCTCCTCGACCGGGTCGGTATTGGACACGGCGGTCAGACCGCGGTCGACGTCGAGGGTGATCGAGAAGACGGCCTTGCGATCGGGCTCGTCCCAGCACGGAAAGGCGCGGCGCGCGTCGGTCGCCTCGAACTGCGTCGTGGCGATGACCTGTTGGGCTCCGTCGAGCTCGAAGGTGCTGCGGTAGAAGCCCCGGAGCTTGTCATTGATCGTCCCCGAGAACCTCGTTCGCAGCGTCCACGGTCCGGGTGTGGCCTCACGGGACAGCGCGATCACGGCGCGTCCCGACTCCTCGTCCAGCTCGACGACCCCCGACAGCACCGAACCGGTCCCGCTGACCAGCTCGGCCGACTCGATGGCGAGCTCGAGGGCGTTGAGGACGATCCGGGAGGTGGGCTCGTGCACGAGCACCTCCACCCGTTCCTCGCCGTCGAAGGTGGCGCGGCCGAGGTCGGGGGAGACGACGAGCTCGTAGCGGCGGGGCTCGAGGTCGCGGGGCAGCCGGTGAGAGGTCTCTCGCGCCTGCGAGCTCTGCTGGGTCACAGCGGGAGGCTAGACGCTCGGGGGCGGGAAGCCGCCGGGCTAGGGTCGCCCCGTGCCGAGCGAGCCGGACCCCCGAACCGAGACCACTCTCGACATCGCCGTTGTCGGCAGCGCCCTCGTCGACGTGCTGGCGCCGGTGGACGACGACCTCGTCACCGAGCTGGGACTCGTCAAGGGCACGACGGCCCTCGTCGACCTGGCGGAAGCGGAGCGCCTCTACGCCGCGGCCCAGCCGATCGTCGAGGTGGCCGGCGGCTCAGCCGCCAACACGGCAGTGGGCGCGGCGAGCCTCGGAAGCCGGGCCGCGTTCGTTGGGATGGTGGGCGACGACCGGCTGGGTCGGCTCTTCGAGACCGACATCCGGGCCACGGGGGTCGACGATGCGCTGTCCGTGGCGTCCGACGGTGCAGTGACCGGACGGTGCCTGTCGCTCGTCACCCCGGACGCCGAGCGCACCATGTGCACCTACCTCGGGGCCGCTGCCGAGCTTCGGTCAGAGGACGTCGACGCCGCCAACGTGGGCCGGGCCAAGGTCACCTACCTCGAGGGTTATCTGTGGGACATCCCCGATGCTCCCCGGATGCTCGGCCGGGTCATGGCACGGGCTCACGAGTCCGGCGGCCTGACCGCGGTCAGCCTCTCGGATCCGTTCTGCGTCGAGCGCCACCTGGACGAGTTCCGACGCCTCGTGAGGACCGAGATCGACGTGCTGTTCGCCAACGAGGCCGAGATCACCCTCCTGCTCGACGTGGACGACGTCGACGCGGCGGCGGAGGCCATACGCCCGCTCGGCATCGTCGCCGCCCTGACCCGGGGGCCGAAGGGGTCGACGGTCGTGAGGGGCGACGAGCGGGCCGACGTCGAGGCCCATCCCGTGGACAAGGTGGTGGACGTCACCGGTGCGGGGGACCTGTACGCCGCCGGACTCGTCCATGGCCTGACGCACGGGGCGGACCTGGTGACCTGCGCCCAGTTGGCGAGCCTGTCGGCCGGCGAGATCATCAGCCATCTGGGCGCTCGCCCGGAGGTGCCGCTGCGTCCGCTGGCCCAGGAGGCGGGCCTGCTGCCCTGAGGCGCCGCTGCGCTGCGCCCCGCCGTCAGTGGCCGGCTTCGTCGCCCACCTCGCCCGGCGGCAGGAAGCTCAGCTGGAGGTCACCGAGGCGGACCAGGGTGGAGGACACCCACCGGGCCAGGCCGCTCACCTGGGAATCGAGGGACGACGTGTCCTCGAGCACGGTCTCGTCGAGGCGGTAGGTCCCCTCGTAGGAGATCTCGACCGCGGCCCGTGGCTGGTCGTTGTCCCGGTCGAACGCCTGCTCGACGGTGAGGCCGCAACGGTCGAGGACGTCGCCACCCATCGCCGGGCCCTCCGAAGGCAGGGCGGAGACGACCGTCGCCGGCTCGGGCGGCGTCGCCAGCCGCTGGATGCGAAGGGCGACCTCCACCAGCATCTCGGGCTGGTCGTCGGGCGGCTCGCCGATCGACCAGGAGCGATAGGCGCTCTGGCTCCACGTGGGCCAGTCCAGGCTGATGTCGGCCCTCACCCGGGGCAGGGTGCCCTCCCCAGGGAGGCTGTAGGACGTCTCCCAGGACAGGTCGCCGAGCAGCACGTCGACCTGGAAGCGCTCTTCGACGGCCTGCCGCTCCAGCAGCGCGTCGGAGAAGCTCCTGCGCAGGGCCGCGATGACATCGAGGAAGACATGATCCAGCATGCCGACTGCGAGGCTACCGGGCCGACGACCGGTGGCGGGGCTGGGGTACGGTCGGGTCCGTGGGCAACCCGTGGCTCGAACGGCGAGTGCTCGCCTACGCCCACCGCGGTGGGGCCCGGGAGGCGCCGTCCAACACCATCCTGGCCATGCGCCAGGCGCTCGCTGCGGGGGCCACGGCCCTCGAGATGGACGTGCACCCGACGGCCGACGGCCATCTGGTCGTCTGTCACGACCCTGTCGTGGATCGCACCACGAACGGCTCGGGCGCCATCAGCGCCTTGAGCCTGGCCGAGGTCCAGACGCTCGACGCCGCCTACTGGTTCGTGCCCGGTCACGAGGTGTCTCCGGGGCGACCGCCCGAGGACTACCCCCTCCGCGGTCGTGCCCCCGAGGACGTCGAGCTGCGTCTGCCGACCCTGAGAGAGGTGCTGGAGGCGTTCCCGGGGGTGCTGCTCAACATCGACATCAAGCAGACGGCGCCGAGCGTCGAGCCCTACGAGGAGGCGCTGGCCCGCATGCTGATCGAGCACGGCCGCTCGGACGACGTGATCGTCACGTCGTTCCACGACGCCGCCCTGGTGGCGTTCTCGGCCGCCGCTCCCCATATCGCCACCGCAGCCGGGCTCCTCGCCGTGGCGGGGTTCTGGCGGGCGGTGCAGGACGGGGCGCCCTCGCCGCCGATGACCCACGCCGCCATCCAGGTGCCGACCGATTTCGAGGGCGCGACCGTCGTCGACGAGCGCTTCGTCCGATCAGCCCACGAAGCCGGGGCAGCCGTTCACGTGTGGACGATCGACGAGCGGTCGGAGATGGAGCGGCTGGTCGGCCTGGGCGTCGACGGCATCATGTCGGACCTGCCCTCGGTGCTGGTGCCGACCCTCGACGGGCTCGGCGTGGCCTGGGCCCCCTAGCGGGCCGAGGCCGGGCGACGGGCTGTCTCAGCCCCGTCCCGCGTTGGGCCGCTTGCCGTGGTTGGCCTTCTTCTTGCGCGTCGTCCTGCGCTTCACCGTCTTCTTGGACACGACCCGGGAACACTAGTCGAGCGGAGTAGCCTCGGCGCAGTGGAGCGCCTCGGTCTGGTCGGTCTACCCAACTCTGGCAAATCGGCGCTGTTCAACGCGCTCACCGGGGGAAACGCCGTCGTCGCCCCCCATCCGTTCTCCACGACCCAGACCGTCGTCGGCGTGGCCCAGGTGCCTGACCCGCGGGTGGAGGCGCTGGGCGAGATGAGCCACAGCCGCAAGATCGTCCACGCCACCGTGGAAGTGGTCGACATCGCCGGGCTGGCGGCGGGGGCGGCGACGGGCGAGGGCCTCGGGAACCGCTTCCTAGCCGGCATCCGGGAGGTCGACGCCCTGTGCGTCGTCCTACGCGCGTTCGAGGACCCGGGTGTGGCCGGCGACGCCGACCCGGTCGGCGCCCTGGGCGTGCTGGAGCTGGAGCTGGTGCTGGCCGACCTGGCCACGGTGGAGGGCCAGCTCGACAAGCGTCGCAAGGCGGCCCGCACCGACCCGTCGACGGCGGGCGAGGTCGCAGCCATGGAGGCCGCCCTCGAGCCCCTCCAGGCGGGAGTGCCCGTCTACCGCTCGGGGCTCGGCGAGGAGCTGCGAGCCGCCCTGGCTCCAGCGTTCCTGCTAACGAACAAGCCGGTGCTGGCCGTGGTGAACCTGGGGGAAGACCAGGTGCCCAGCGCCGACGCGCTGGTGAAGCCGGTCGCCGCCGAGCTCGACGCCACTGCAGAGGTGCTGGGAGTGAGCGTGCAGCTCGAGGCCGAAGCCGCCCGCCTGGACCCGGCCGAGCGGACCGACCTGCTCGAGGGTCTGGGTCTCGGCGAGGGGGCCCTTCCCCGCGTGGCCCGAGCCGCCCAGCACCTGCTCGGGCGGCGCACCTTCCTGACCACGGGCGACAAGGAGTCCCGGGCCTGGACGTTCCGAGCCGGCGCCCGGGCGCCCGAGTGCGCGGGGGTGATCCACTCCGATCTGCAGCGGGGGTTCAGCCGGGCCGAGGTGATCCGGTGGGACGAGCTGCTCGAGCTGGGGTCGTGGAACGCAGCGAAGAGCGCCGGTCGTCTCCGGGTCGAGGGAAAGGACTACGAGGTGGCCGACGGCGACGTGCTCGAGATCAGGTTCAACGTGTGAGGAGGGGCGCTTCGGGTGCCATGGCTGCTGCGTGAGGGCGAGGTCCTGGCCACCCTCGAGGTGGCCGCATCCTTTCCCGAGCGCGCTCGGGGCCTGCTCGGCCGGGACGGGATCGAGGGGGCGCTGCTCCTGCACCCGGCGCACTCGGTCCACACCATCGGGATGCGGTTTCCGGTCGACGTCGCGTTCTGCGACGCCGATCTCGTGGTGATCACCACGGTGTGCCTGCAGCGCCACCGGGTCTGTCTTCCCCGCGTCCGTGCCCGGTCGGTCGTCGAAGCCGAGGCCGGGGCCTTCGAGCGCTGGCACCTGCGCCCGGGGGACCGACTGGAGATAAAGGGTTGACCCCCGCCGGCGCCACCCGGGACGGGTCCGGCGCCGGGGGCGCCCTGGTCCTCGTCGCCACACCCATCGGCAACCTCGGCGACCTGTCGCCTCGAGCCGTGGATGCGCTCAGGGAGGCCGACGTGATCGCCTGCGAGGACACACGCAAGACGGGGCGACTCCTGGCCCACGCCGGCGTCGCCGACAAGCGTCTCCTCGCCGTCCACGACCACAACGAGGCGTCGCAGGTCCGTTCGGTCCTCGCCCTGCTCGATCGGGGGCGAAACGTCGCCGTCGTCACCGACGCCGGCACGCCCGGGATCTCGGATCCGGGCGGACGCCTGGCGGCGGCGGTGGCCGGCGCGGGCGGCGAGGTGACCGTGGTGCCGGGGCCGTCGGCGCTCGTGGCCGCGTTGGTGGTCAGCGGTCTGTCCACCACGCGGTTCGTCTTCGAGGGGTTCCTGCCCCGCAAGGGGGGCGACCGGTCCGAGCGCCTGGCTGCGCTGGCGGGAGAGCAGCGCACGATGATCCTCTACGAAGCGCCGCACCGTCTCGCCGCCACGCTGGAGGACCTCGTCGACCGCTGCGGTCCACTGCGCCAGGTCGCGGTGATCCGTGAGCTGACCAAGCTCCACGAGGAGGTGTGGAGGGGGACCCTGGCCGGCGCCCTCGAGCGGGCCCGGGCCGGCCCGCCCCGTGGCGAGCACGTGCTGGTGGTGGCCGGAGCGCCCGTCTCGGTGCCGGGTGAGGCCGAGGTCGAGGCCGCCCTGGAGGCGCGGCTCAGCTCCGGCCAGACCGCCAAGGATGCGGTCGCCGAGGTGGCGGGGGAGCTCAAGGTTCCCAAGCGGCGTGTCTATGACGCCGCCCTTCGCCTCCGGTCGTGAGGAATCCGGGCCCGGCTGGCAAGGCGTCGTCGGTACTGTGAGTCGGCAGTGGCCCGCTTCTTCCTGACGACGCCCATCTACTACGTCAACGACGCTCCCCACATCGGCCACGCCTACACGACGGTGGTCGGCGACGCGTTGGCACGCTGGCATCGCCTGATCGGCGACGACGTCTTCTATCTGACCGGCACCGACGAGCACGGCCTCAAGGTGGCCCAGGCGGCCGAGGCCAACGGCGTGAGCCCCAAGGAGTGGGCCGACCTCACGAGCCTGCGGTTCGTCGAGGCCTGGCGGCAGCTCGAGATCTCCTACGACGACTTCATCCGGACCAGTGAGCCCCGTCACCATCTAGCGGTGCAGCGCTTCCTGCAGGCGGTCAAGGACAACGGCTACATCGAGCTCGGCACCTACGAGGGGCTGTACTGCGTGAGCTGCGAGGCCTACTACACCGAGGCCGAGCTGGTCGACGGCATGTGCCCCATCCACGGACGGCCGGTCGAGCTGGTGAAGGAGGAGAACTACTTCTTCAAGCTGAGCCGTTTCCAGCAGGCGCTCCTGGACTGGTACGAGGCCAACCCCGATGTCGTGCAGCCGGAGTCCAAGCGCAACGAGGCTCTGGGCTTCATTCGCCAGGGCCTCCAGGACATCTCCATCACCCGCACCTCGCTCAGGTGGGGAGTCCCCGTGCCGTGGGACGACCGTCACGTCTTCTACGTCTGGTACGACGCGCTCATCAACTACGTCACCGCCATCGGATATGGCGAGGACCCCGATCGCTTCGCCTCCTGGTGGCCGGCTGTCCACCATCTCATCGGCAAGGAGATCATCCGGTTCCACTGCGTGTGGTGGCCCGCCATGTGCATGGCGGCGGGAATCGATCCGCCAGCCCATCTCTTCGTGCACGGGTGGCTGCTCGTCGGCGGTGAGAAGATGTCCAAGACCAGCGCCAACCAGATCGCCCCGGCCGACCTGGTCGGCGACTTCGGCGTCGATGCGCTCCGGTACCACCTGCTCCGGGACGTGGCCCTGGGCCCGGACGGCGATTTCTCCTACGAGCGGATCGTGGCCCGGTACAACGCCGACCTGGCCAACAACCTCGGCAACCTGGCGTCGCGCGTCACGACTGTCGTGGCCAGCAAGTGCGACGGTGTCGGACCGGCTCCCCGTGCCGACTCTCCGCTCGCGGCCGTGGCCGCCGAGGTGGTGCAGACGGCGGCGGATGCGTGGGAGCGCTTCGCGCCGAACGAGGCGCTCGAGGCGGCCTGGAGGCTCATCCACGAGACCAACGCGGCGCTGGAGGCGGCGGAGCCCTGGAAGCAGGATCCGGGCCCGCAGGTGAGCGCGGTCCTCGGCGATGCGCTCGAGTCGCTTCGTATCGTCGCCCTCCTGGCCTGGCCGGCGATGCCGGCCGCGTGTTCCGAGCTGTGGCGCCGGATCGGGCTCACGGGCTCGCCGGGCGACGCCCGCCTGCCCGAGGCGGCGGCGTGGGGCGGCTATCCCGCCGGCCGCGCGGTGGAGCGGGCCGCGCCGCTGTTTCCCCGGCGCAAGGCCTGAGCCCCGCGACGGCCCGGTGAGCAGGCCCGTGTGGACCGACAGCCACTGTCACCTTCAGGACGCGGCCGACCCTGAGGCCACCCTGGACCGGGCGCGGGCGGCCGGTGTGGCGCGCCTCGTCTGCATCGGCACCGACGAGGCGCAGTCGCGCCGGGCGATGGCGTTGGCCGGCGACGGCGTTTGGGCGACCGTGGGGCTGCATCCTCACGACGCCAAGCAGGGCGTCGAGAGTGTCGCCGCCCTTCTGGAAGAGATGGTTGACGCCGATCGCTCGTCGCTCGTCGCCGTTGGCGAGTGTGGGCTCGACTACCACTACGACCGCTCACCGCGCTCGACCCAGCGGGACGCCTTCGCCGCCCAGGTGGGCCTTGCCCATCAGCACGGGCTGGCGCTGGTCGTGCACAGCCGGGAAGCGTGGGACGACACACTCTCCATCCTCGAGTCCGAAGGCGTGCCAGAGAGCACCGTGTTCCACTGCTTCACCGGTGGTGCGTCGGAGGCGCGGCGGTGCCTCGCCCTCGGCGGCGTCCTGTCGTTCAGCGGGATCGTGACGTTCAAAGGCGCCGGCGACGTCCGGGAGGCGGCGGCGTTGTGTCCGGCCGAGCGGCTGCTGGTGGAGACGGACTCGCCCTTCTTGGCCCCCGTGCCGCATCGGGGCCGGCCGAACGAGCCCGCCTTCGTGCCCCTGGTCGGCGCGGCCGTCGCCGAGGTGCGCGGGGTCGCCGTCGAGGACGTGGCCGAGTCGTCCTGGGCGGCCAGCGCGGCGTCGTTCGGCCTGCCCCTCGACCGGCCGTGACGCTCGGCCGGTCGGAGGTGCTCGACCTGCTTGCCCGCCACGACCTGCATCCGAGCCGGGCTCTGGGCCAGAACTTCGTGGCCGACGCCAACACGGTCAGGCGGGTCGCCCGGCTTGCCGGGATCGGTCCCGGCCAAAGGGTGGTCGAGGTGGGCGCGGGTCTGGGCTCGCTGACCCTGGCCCTGGCCGAGACGGGTGCCGAGGTGACTGCCGTCGAGGTCGACCCCGGGCTGGTGTCGGTGCTGCGGTCGGTAGCGGAGCCCGCCGGGGTGCGCGTGGTCGCGGCCGACGCCATGACCGTCGACTGGACCGGCCTGCTCGGCTCGGACGTCTGGACGTTGGTTGCCAACCTGCCGTACAACGTGGCCACGCCGCTGGTTGCGACCCTCCTCGACGAGGTGCCCGCGATCACCCGCATGGTGGTGATGGTGCAGCGTGAGGTGGGTGAGCGTCTGGCCGCGACGGTGGGCGACCCCGCGTACGGTGCCGTCTCGGTGAAGGTGGCGTACTGGGCAACAGCCGCCGTCGTGGGGCGGGTCCCGTCGTCGGTGTTCGTCCCACGACCCAAGGTGGAGTCGGTGCTGGTGTCGGTCGAGCGCCGTCCGTCGCCGGCGGTCGATCCGCGTCTCGTGGAACCCGAGCGGCTGTTCGCGCTCGTACGGGCCGGCTTCGGGCACCGGCGCAAGATGCTGCGGCGCTCGCTGGCCGGGCTCGTCGACGCGGCCGTGTTCGAACGCGCCGGGATCCGGCCGGAGGCCAGAGCGGAGGATCTCGACGTGGTGGCGTGGGGGAGGCTGGCGGCATGCAGCACGCCCTCGCCAAGCTGACTCGGTCGCTCCGGGTCGTCGGCGTGCGGGCCGACGGGCTTCATCTCATCGAGGCCGAGATGGTGACCGTGGACCTGGCCGACGTGCTCGTCTTCGAACCGGGCGACGGCCTCGAGGTGGTCGGCCCGGCACGGTCGACTCAGGTGCCCGAAGGTGAGGCCAATCTCGTGCGGCGGGCCCTGGCCGCGGTGGGGCGGACGGCGCACGTGCGCCTGGAGAAGCGAATTCCCGCCGGGGCCGGTCTGGGTGGGGGGTCGGCCGACGCCGCTGCCGTGCTGCGGTGGGCCGGGGTGTCCGACCCCGGGGTGGCGTGCGCCCTCGGTGCCGACGTGCCCTTCTGTGTCGTCGGCGGACGCGCCCGCGTGTCAGGTGTCGGGGAGCTGGTGGAGCCGATGGAGCTCGAGGACCGCACCTTCGTGCTCCTCACACCGCCGTTCGGCGTCTCCACGGCGGCGACGTACCGGGCCTGGGACGAGTTGGGAGGGCCGGTGGCGGAGGGCCCCAACGATCTGGAGGCGCCAGCATTGGCGGTCGAGCCCCGCCTGGCCCGCTGGCGGGACGCCCTGCGCGAGCTCACAGGGCGTGTTCCGGTCTTGGCGGGGAGCGGCTCGACGTGGTTCGTGGAGGGGTCGGCCGATGAGATGGGCGTCCGGGCCGGGGCTGCGGTGGAGGTCGACGGCGCCGTCGCCCGGGTCGTCGAGGTCCGCGCCGACCGCCCGTCGTGAGAGGCTCACCAGCGTGGCGGCGGTAGCTCGACCGTGGCTCGTCGGGTGGCTCCGGCTACTTCCCGGCCCGTCGCTGCCAGCGCGTGGCCTTCAGCATCTTCTTGTGCTTCTTCTTCCGCATTCGTTTGCGGCGCTTCTTGATCAGCGAACCCATGGCTGGCGGCACGCTAGTGGCTCTCAGGACCCCGAGGAAAATAGGAGAGAGAGGGAGGCATCATGAAGCTTGGCCTGCACGTGCCGGACTTCACCTGGCCGGATGGCCCGTCGGGGCTGGCATCGAGCCTCCGGGCAGTGGCGAGGGCTGCGGATGAGGCCGGCTTCGACCGCGTCAGCGTGATGGACCACGTGTGGCAGATCGGGCACATCGGCCCGCCCGAGCACGAGATGCTGGAGGCGTACACCACGCTGGGCTTCCTGGCCGGCGTCACCAGCAGGGTCAAGCTGCTGACGCTGGTGACCGCGGCCGTGTACCGCGATCCCGGCCTGCTGGCCAAGATGGTCACGACCCTCGACGTGTTGTCGAGAGGGCGGGCCATGCTCGGCATCGGCGCGGCGTGGAACGCAGACGAGGCGCGCGGGCTGGGTCTGTCGTTTCCGCCGACCAGCGAGCGCTTCGAGCGCCTCGAGGAGGCGCTGCAGATCTGCCAGCAGATGTGGAGCAATGACGACGCCCCGTTCGCGGGCACGCACTACCGCCTGGCGCGGACGCTCAACTCGCCGCAAGCCCTCTCGCAGCCGCGCCCTCCGATCCTCATCGGCGGATCGGGCGAGCAGAAGACACTGCGATTGGTTGCCCGGTATGCGCAGGCGTGCAACCTTTTCCCCGGACCTGACCTCGATCGCAAGCTCGACGTCCTGCGCGGACACTGCGATCGAGAGGGGCGAGACTACGACGAGATCGAGAAAACCGTCGTCTACCGCTTCGACGTCGGCCCCGACGGCGAGCGTGTCAAGGACACGATCGACGCCCTGCGGGAGCTCGCCCACCAGGGCTTCCAGGTCGCCCACGGAGCCGTGGCCGACGTGTGGCGAATCACCCCGCTGGAGATCATCGGACGTGAGGTTCTCCCCGCGGTCGCGGACCTCTGAGTCGCGCGCGCCGGCTCGGCGGCGCCTGACGGGCAGGACGGTAGCCTTGTCCCGACACCCATGGCGGGTAGTTCAACGGGCAGAACGCCTGACTTTGGATCAGGAGGTTGCAGGTTCGAGTCCTGCCCCGCCAGCAATTGTGATGTCGCGGGACATCGAGGACCACGATGTCGCGGGACATCGGAGACATCTCCCTTACTGCTGGCGCTGGTAGTCCCGGGTGGGATCAGATCATTGGTGGGCGCTGGCCGGGGTGCCCACGCCGTGGCGGGCCGCCACCCGGCGGATGGCTGCGGCGAATAGGTCAGGATGCTCGCTGGTGGTGAGGTGGCCGCCGGGGAAGGTCAGGACCTCGGCCTCCGGCACGCGCTCGCGAGTGGCTGGGATCTGCCGGTGCTCGTACGGGTCCTCCTCGCTTCCGCCTACGTAGAAAGCGACCCTGCCGTCCAGGTCACGGGCGATCGTGGCCAGATCCCAGCGCTGGGCTTGGCGGTGGTGCTCGGCGACGAATCCGGCGGCATTGTGGAGGAACGCTGCCCCGTCGCGCCGGGTGACCGCCGACCCCAGCTCGGCGAGCTCCTCCTGCGTGGGGTGATAGCTACGGGAGTACAGGCGTGCCTGCGTCATCGAGGCGGCGAAGACGCGGGGAGAGCGCTGCGCCCGCCACATCCCCAGCGCGCCCAGCGGGGTGCGCAGCAGCGGGGTGCCCAGCCACGGGTGGCTGTGGGAGTCGGCGAACAGGCCTCCGTTCACCATGAAGGCGGCCGTGATCGCTGGTCCGACGCTGTCGCCGGAGGCGGTCTGCTCCAGCCGGCGGCGCAGCAGCTCGAGCAGGGCGAGCGAGGTGTAGTCGAAGGTGACGACGACAGTGCGACGAACGCCGTGGTACCGCCACAACGCCTCGATCAGGTCCGCCCGCTCGACGGTGGAGTAGTGGTAGGCGCGAGGCTTGTCAGAGTCACCCTGTCCGACCGGCTCGACGTACAGCCGGGGACTGGTGTCGTTGCCGAGCATCTTGTCCACCTCTGCCCAGCCGAAGGAGCCCTCCGGGAATCCGGGCAGCAGCGTGAGCCACACGCTCTCCGGGTCCTGCCCCGCGGCCGCCACCCGCTCGAAGACCCGGAGAGTGCTCGGGGTTGTGGCGGCCTCCTCCTCGGTCACCACGCGCCCAGATTCCGGGTCGTACGGGATCCGCTGCCCCCCGGCGAACCACTCGTCTGCCGTCACCAGGGTGCCGTTCCGCTGGGACGAATCTGCCGACGTGTCCTGTCTCATCTGGATCGCCCTCCTCACTTAGTGGACACTGTCCACTCTAACTGAGATAGTGGACGCTGTCCACCATTTTCTTGCTATCCTTTCGTCATGACGGCCACGCGATCAGCAGGGGAGAAGGACCAGGCGAATCGCCGACGCCATCCGCGAGGCGCCGTTCATGACGGCCTGATCGCCGCAGGGCTCGAGTTGGCTCGGACCGGTGGCCCTGACGCCGTGGTGCTCCGTGAAGCGACACGGAAGGTGGGCGTGGTGCCCAACGCCGCCTACCGGCACTTCGCCGACCGTGACGAGCTCCTCGCCGCGGTGTGCATGGCGGCCATGCGCGAGCTCGGAGCCCGAATGGCCGCAGGCGTGGCCCGCGTGCGAGGCAAACGCAGCGATGCCGCCGCGGCTCGCCGTCGGCTAGGCGCAATCGGTTCGGCGTACCTGGACTTCGCTCGGGAGGAACCGGGGCTGTTCGCGACCGCGTTCGCCCTCCCGCTCCAGCACGTCTATGGCGCTCCGGACGACGGGGCGGTGGACGATTGGAGGCCCCTGGCCCAGCTCCGCACCGCACTCGACGAGCTGGTCGACGCCGGGGTGCTCGACCCGAAGCGCCGCGAAGGCATCGAATACCCCATCTGGTCCGCGGTGCACGGGCTTGCAGTGCTCACCGGACGAGGGCCCCTGCGCGACGTCCCCGACGCCTCACGGCGTCACCTCGAGCAGCTCACCTCCGCCTTCATCGAAAGGGGCCTCGCATGAGCACGACGTGGTGGTCAGCTGGTCACCTCTTGGCCGGCACCGCTCGGACGACCAGGTAGGGCTCGGTCGGGACGGGACGCGCCGTCCTGGTGACCTCGAGAGCGGCGCTGTCGAAGTCGGCTAGCAGCGTCGCCGGAGTGGGAAGGGCGGACGGGCCCGCCTGGGCCAGCAGCATGAAGTGCAGGTGGGCCGACGCCACCGACCCTGGCGTGGTCATCGTGGTGAGCAGGATCTCTCCCGCTGGCGCGAGCAGCCCTCGCATGATCCGGAGCAGCGTCGGCCGGTACTCTCTATCGAAGTAGTAGATGTTGTTGTGCAGCATCACTAGGTCAAATCGACCAGTGGTCCTACTCGCCCAGGACTCGATGTCTGCGGCGTGCAGCGTGCACCGCTCCGCGTACCCCGCCGCCGAGAGGTTGGCCCTGGCGCGGCTGATGACCTCCTCCGAAAGGTCCACGCCCGTGACGGTGACGTCGGAGCTGGAGTCGAGGACCACCTCCGAGTAGAAGGCCGATCCACAGCCGGCGTCCAGGACCGCTCGCGGCCGCCTGGTGGCCAGGACCTGACGCAGAAGCGGGACGACAAAGGGTGCGGCAGCGAGGGACACCTCGGCGATCTCATCTGCGTAGCGGCTGAGATCCTGCCGTCCGCTGCCTGCCGCGCCAGCCAGCAGCTCGTCGAGCTCCCTGTAGGGACTGGTCTGGTAGTCGAGCATCGAGCGATAGTGCGCGGAGAGCGGCCGGTCGCCGCTGGCAATGGCTCGGGAGCGCCGGCCGTGTATTCGGTACCGCCCGGAGGCACAGCGGAGCTCTCCGAGCTCGCAGCCCAGCGCGAGCCACGCCTCCAGGCGGTCCGGCCGGGCGATCCCGGCTCCACGCACCAGGTCGGAGAGCGAGACTCCGCCTGGTGCGGTCAGCTTGCTCAACCAGCCAGTTCGCACAGCTGACGACAGGAAGACGCAGCGAACGAGGGCTCGGCTATCGGCAATCGACAGCACCTGTGCTGTGGCATGCCGAGTGCCGAGAGCGACGCGCGCAGCCCGCGTCACTGCACGCGCTCGATCGAGCCATCGGGCGTTCGCAGGCGTCGTCTCCGTCATGGCGACCTCCCATCGTGGGGAGCATGCAGCCCGAACGCTTGCTGGGCGGACCATCTGATCAAGCGTGTGGTCGTCGATGGCTTTCCACGCGGCGGAAAGCTCACTTCGTCCATCGCCGGGACGAACCGATCACCTTCGTCGCTCAGGTACACGTATATCGGGTAGCCCGCGATCCCGAGCAGTCGGAGCAGCCTCGAGTTGTGCGCGCCACGCAGCTCGTGCGCGAGGGCGGGCCGCTCACCGTCGACCCGGGGGTGGGCAGGCTCGAGACCAAACCAGTGGTAGGCCTGCCGTAAGATCGGCGCCTTCCTGGGGTCAACCACGCCCATGTCGGCGAGAACCGCCTCATCAACGGTGAGGACGTCCGCCCCGGCGTAGAGGTGGCGAATATCGGCCGGGCGCGAGCATCCCATCACGCCGAACGGTCCGTCGGCCACCGGTGCCCAGCCGTCAACCAGGGCGAAGTCGGGCGGGGCGACGTCGAGCAGCATCATGGTGGCCGACCTGAAGTCGACCTGGCGGCCGGCGTAGAACGTGGCCTCGATCGGCCCGGTGCTCCCCTCGAGGGTGGAGAGGCCGAGGTGAGCGAACTCGGTTGGATCGGTGCGGAGCTTGGGGACAACGATCCGAAGGTCGGCCTCCAGCCACGTACGCGAGATCCGGTGCTGGACGAAGCCCCGTTCGAAGGTACAGAGCCGGAGATCATCGCCCAGGTCGACGATCCGGTAAGCGGGCGAGCCGAACCCGAAGTAGTCGGCGACCTCCAGGACGGACCGGTTCCCGAAGGCGTTGGTGTACACAGTGGGTGCCTCCAGTACGGCCACGTCCTGCACGCCATGCGCCCGGAGGTATTCGGCGAGGGCGTGCAGCACGGCTGGCGTATTCACGTTCGAGGGGTCACGACGGTCGTAGCCGAGCATGAAGGACGCTCGTATCGCGGCCGTGCGCGAGCTGGCCGCCAGCTGGCTCAGTCCGGCTTGGTCGAGGCAGTCGCGGAGGGTGGCTTCCAGGTCGTTGTCGCGCCGACCGCTGCGGACGACCACAGGAGCGCCGGACCCAAAGGATGTGTGCCGGGTTGCGGATCCGGCGAGCAGCTGTCCGCGCATGCGTGCAGGGATGAACCAAGGACTGATGTGCCCCAGTCGGTCCGCCAGGCTCTCGGCACGTACGCCCGGCGCCAGCTCCCCTTGCTTCGTGATCGAGGTGGCGAGGAGGCCGAACGCAGCGGCATGCCGCTCCTCGTCGTCGTGTAGACGCCTCGCCGTCTCGCGTTCCTCGTCGGTCGTCGCCAGCTCCACCAGGCGGCGATAGGCAAAGGCGGCGCTGGCTTCGAGGGCGATGTTCAACTCGCAGTACCGGTGGAACGTCTGAAAATGCAGCTCGCGGCGAAGGGCGGCCGGCACCTGGCCGGTGAGGCTTCCGGCTGCGACCAATGCGCCGGCGGCTCCGGAACGAAACGGGGCCCGGCGCGGATCCCGGTGGTTGGCGGTGGCCGAGATCCATCCCGACAGGACGCCCTGGAGCTGGCGACCGTAAACGATGGCGTGCGAGACGGAACTGGCGGCGCGCAGGAGCTCGCCACGGATGTACTCGGCATGCAGCTGCTCGTCCTTCCAGATCCACACGAGGGCCTGGCGAACGAGAGCACGGGTCGTCCCGTCCACGCGCAGGTCGGCCAATCGGCCGGCCACCGCTTCCTCGCGGTAGGCAACGGCCACGATCTGCTCCCGCTCGAGAGACAGCGTGAGGAGGGCGGCCCGCTCTCGATCCGGCCGGCTCCGGTATCGGCTGCGCCAGCGATCGAGGCGACGCTGTACATCGTCGAGGAGCACCTGCTCGAGGCCAGCGCTCATTGCTTCGCTCCTCGGACCCACGTCCACCCCCCTGGGACCGGTGGTGCCGCCCCCTACCACGCCCCCGGCATGGCCCTCTCATGTTGGCATGTGGCTCGGACGGTGCACCGGCCCACGCCAGAGTTGAACTTCTGAATACGCCTGAGTATCCTGATCGAAGTTCGATTGATCGGGCTCGTGTCGGCTGGGGAGGTCTGGGTGCGGCAGGAGCACAAGAGGGTCGTCCGCGCGTGGGCCCGCTGGTGCGCGGGCAGCATGGTCGCAGGGCTTCTCGCCCTCAGCGCCACACCAGCCCGAGCGGCGTCCAGCTCACCACCGCCCGCCAGCGTCGGATGCCATCCGGGCTGGCCGGTCGTCGTGTACCGGCCGGGCGTGGTCGTGGCTGGGCCGCCTACCGGCTCGCGCGTCCCGGTGGCCTGCGCCACGACCACCGGCTACCCGACCTCCGAGTCGACGATCGCGGTGACCCATACGGGCGCCATCTTCTACTCGCCAGCGAACACCGAGAACTCGATGGCCCGCTCGACTGACGGAGGGGCCACCTGGAGTCTCGTTCAGCCAACAAGGATGCAGTACACGTCGCTGTGGAACACCGTCGACCCGGACGTCGTGGTCGACCGCAGGACCGGGCGTCTCTTCTGGGCCCACACGACCCACACGGACGAGGTGAAGCCGCCGCTGGCGACCAACGGCACGCCCCTCGGCTGGTTGGTGCCCACGGCTATCGCCAACGCGCACGGCTTCCAGGTCTACTCGTCACCCGACGACGGTCGAACCTGGACGACAGCCGACTATCAACAGGTGTCCACCGCCGATTGGGAGAAGGTCTTCGTCGGCCCACCGTCGGCTGCAGGAAGCGGTGCCCCCCAGCCAACGAGCTACCCGAACATCGTCTACCTGTGCGCCAACGCGCCGGTCGAGGTCGGCGGACCAGGGCGAGCCTGCTACCGGTCCCTCGACGGCGGGGTCACCTTCGCTTTCGCTGGATATGTCTATCCGTCGCCATCGGCGCCAGCGGCCGTCTGTCCGGCGCTGGCGTCGAACGCAGGCGTCGTGGCGGCCGACGGCACCATCTATGAGCCGCAGACCTGCTCGAACGGCACCTACCTGGCGGTGAGCCGGAACGAGGGCAGCAGCTACACGTGGCTCGCCGTGCGCGGGGCGCCCACCAGCGCGGCACCTGCAGCCGTCGTGCAGTTGGCCATCGACACCGCCGGCGACCTCTACGTCTTGTGGACGGCGGACGACCAGCTCCATCTCGTCATCTCTCACGACGGCGGACACTCCTGGGGCGCGCCGATGGCCATCGGCGAGCCCGGATTGCACGAGCTCACCCTTCCGGCGCTCGCTGCCGGACCCGCGGGCGACGTCGGTGTCGTCTACTACGCCAGCACGAACCCTTCCTCGAAGACTCTGAGTGCATACGTCAGCGAGACCCAGGATGCGCTCGATCCACAGCCGGTCTTCTACGGCGCGGCCATCAACGACCCGAAGCAGCCGATCTTCCGAGACTACGGTGACGCCGTCACACCCCGACCCGACTTCGTGGGGGCGACCTACGATTCCGCCGGGAACTTCTGGGCCGGAGTGGTGAAGCAGCTCGGGCCGCCCGACGCCGAGAGCCGGGTGCCGACCACCGGGTATGTGGCGAGCCTCAGGCTTGACGGAGCGGGGGGCCGGTGACCGACCAACGCAGAGGCACTCCCTCGCCGTCTCGGGCAGGGGCCCGGCCGTGGCGCGGACATCCGCTTCCCCACGGCCGCCACAACCTCCCGATCGAAGTGGTGCGCGCCTCCCAGCGCGACCGTCTGTTGCGAGGGATGCTCGAGTGCGTTTCGGAGCAGGGCTTCTCCCAGACCACGGTCGGCGACGTCGTGTCGGCCGCCCGCGCATCTCGCAACAGCTTCTACGAGCACTTTGCCGACAAGGCCGACTGTTTCCTGGCCGTGTGCGACCGAGCGGCCGGAGACCTGCTGTGCGAGGTTCAGCAGTTTGCCACTGAGCACGACTGGCTCACCGCCCTGCAACGGGGGGTGGCTGCCTACCTGCGCTTCTGGGTCGAACGCCCCAACTTCAGCGTCGCGTACCTGGTCGAGCTGCCGACCGCGGGCCGCCCCGCCGTCGAGCAGCGTGAGCGCCACTACCGGTCCTTCGAGGAGATGTTCGCCGCCCTCGGCGTCCGGGCCAGGGCGGAGCAGCCCGACCTGCAGCCTCTCGGCGCCCACACGGCGCGCCTGATCGTGCTCGCCGTGACCGAGCTGGTGGCCGGCGAGGTGCGAGCCGGACGCCTGGACCAACTCGAGTGGCTCGAGGACGAGCTCTTCGCCTTCATCGTTCGGCTGCTGGCCGACGACAAAACTGTTCCGAGAGGACCGCGCCCATGAGACGAACGGCCGCGATCGCCATGGTGCTCCTGAGCGCATCAGCCGCACTGCCGGCGCTGAACGCTCGGCCGGCGCTGGCCACCAACCAGTGCGGCTCCCATCCTTGGTGCAACACCTCGTTGTCGCCCGACCAGCGGGCGCAGCTCCTGCTTGCCGCCCTCACCGAGAACCAGAAGATCTCGCTACTAGCCGGCGACGACCTGGTCGGGGTGACGGGCGCACCGGGAACCCACACGGGCTCGAGCGCTGGGGTGCCGGGGCTCGTGCCCCCGGTCAACTTCACCGACGGCACGGCGGGCATCCGCCAGGGTCAGGCCACGGCGTTGCCAGCCGAGCTGGCAGTGGCGGCGAACTTCGATGCGAGCATGGCCCGCCTGGACGGGTCGGTGCTGGGCAGCGAGGCGAGGGGCAAGGGGAACGACGCGCTCTTCGGCCCAACCCTCACGATCATGCGCACCCCGCTCGCCGGACGCACCTTCCAGGGCCTCGGGGAGGACCCCTTCCTGGCCTCTGGCCAGGGAGTGGGGCTCATCGACGGCATCCAGTCCCAAGGGGTGATCGCCGACGCCAACATCTACCTGGCCAACAACCAGGAGGGCGAGGACCCCACCGGGCAGCTCGGGCAGCCGGGGCTGCCCCTCGGTATCGGGACCGTGGGAAGCCGCTACACCGTCAACGCCAACGTTGACGACCGCACCCTGCGTGAGATCTACATGCCGCCGTTCGAAGCGGCAGTCAAGCAAGCCCACGTCGGTACGGTCATGTGCGCCTACAACCGCGTCAACGGCACCTACAACTGCGAGAACGGACAACTGCTCAATGGGGTGCTCAAGGGAGAGTGGGGATTTCCGGGATTCGTGCTCAGCGACTACGGGGCCGCCCACGACACGATCGCCTCGCTAGACAACGGCCTGGACTTCGAGCCCTGGCCCGGGTTTGCGTATTCCCCGACAGCGGTGCGTGCCGCCCTGGCGAGCGGGCTCGTGAGCCAAGCCCAGGTCGATGACCACGTCCGCAATTACCTGCGCACCCTGTTCGCCTTCGGCGTCTTCGACCGAGCGCCCTACCTCGACGACGAGGCCCAGATCGACAGGGCCGCCCACGCAGCAGCAGCGGAGCAGATCGAGGAGGGCGCCATCACGCTGCTCCAGAACCGTGGGCCGGTACTACCCCTCGACCCCGCACACGCGAAGTCGATCGCCGTCATCGGGGCGCCGGCCAATGCCTTCGTGACCGGGGGCGGGTCGTCAGCGGTCACGCCGTATTCCTCTGTCAGCCCGCTCGCCGGCATCACCGCTCGGGCCGGTTCAGGCGCTCAGGTTCGCTACGACAACGGCAGCGACCCCGCCCGTGCCGCAGCCCTCGCCAGGAGCGCCGACGTGGCCATTGTCGTCGCCGCCAACTACGCGACCGAAGGCACCGACCGCCAGTGCCTGAGCCTCGAGTGCCCCGACAACTACGGCGACCAGGACAGCCTCATCGAGCAGGTGGCCGCCGCCAACCCTCGGACGATCGTGGTGCTCGAGACCGGCGGACCTGTGCTCACCCCCTGGCGGGACAAGGTGGCGGCGATCCTCGAGGGTTGGTACCCGGGCGAGGAAGGCGGCGCCGCGATCGCCGGAGCGTTGTTCGGCGACTTCGATCCGAGCGGTCGCCTGCCAGTCACCTTCCCGCGATCGTACGCCGACGAGCCGACAGCCGGAGATCCCGAGAGCTACCCGGGCGTCGCTGAGAACGAGACCTACAAAGAGGGCGTCTTCGTCGGCTATCGCTGGTTCGACGCCCACGGAGAGCAGCCGGCCTTCCCGTTCGGGTTCGGACTCTCGTACACGAGCTTCGGCTATCACGGTCTGGGAGTGAGGCCGGCACAGAGCAGTTCGCCGGGGGCCACGGTGACGGCACAGGTGACGAACACCGGAGGGCGTGCAGGGGTCGAAGTGGCCCAGCTCTACCTCGGGCTCCCGTCGCTGCCCGGCGTGCCCCAGCCTCCCTCGCAGCTCAAGGGCTTCCAGAAGGTCTCGCTCGGTCCCGGAGGGACGGCGGAGGTGAGCTTTCCCGTCGACTTTCGGTCACTGGCCTATTGGGACACCGCCGCGAAGACGTGGAAGGTCGCCTCCGGCTGCTACAAGGTGATGGTCGGGCCCTCCTCGCAGGACCTGCCGCTCGACGGCACGGTGGCTGTGGGTGGGGCGCACTGCTCGGACGCCATCGCCACGATCCCCTCGGTGCCATGAGCGATCGAGAACCCATATTGCCCGCCAGCGCCTCGACCAAGCGTCGATCGCCTGAGGCGGTCGTGCCAGGTCCCTGGGCGGACGATCAATCGGTGTCTCGCGGATATCCGCAGGGATGGCGTTTGAAGAAGTCGCGCACGGCCTCGTCGAAGCGCTCCGGTTGGTCGAGATTGACCAGGTGGCCGGCCTCGGGGATCGTGAGGGACTGCGATCGCGGGATGGCTCCCGCCAACTCGTCCATCCCCCTGCCGTCGGCCAGCGGGTCATGCTCGCCACGCAGCACGAGTGTCGGGACGTCGAGCGACGGCAACCGGTCCAGCACGTCGTGCTCGACGAGAGCGATCAGGCAGTTGGCGTAGACGTAGGGGTCGTTGCCGGACGCCTCGCGCAGGTTGTTCCGCAGGAGGTCCGGACGAGCGCTGCAGGTCGCGGTGGCGGCCATGGACTTGCTGAGCTCGAGCACGAGTCCCATGCCGTCTTGGCGAATCGTGGGCACGGCCCCGAGCAGACCGGGTTGTACCACCTCGTCGATCCGCGCGCTCGTGTCGGCCAGGACGAGGGTGTCGACCAGCTCCGGGTGATCGAGTGCCAGGTGCTGGGCGACCATGCCGCCCATCGAGAGGCCGACCACGAAGGCGTGCCCGATGCCGAGTCCCTCGCAGAGACGGGCGACGTCGTCGGCGAAGCCCGCCATCGAGTAGCGACCGAGCGGCCGGTCCGATCGGCCGTGTCCGCGGAGCTCGGGCACCACCACGCGGAAGTCGGAGGAGAAGCTGTCGAGCTGTGGCTCCCAGTCGCGCCACGACCCCCCGAGGCCGTGGAGGAAGAGGACCGCATGCCCGCTCCCTTCGTCGAGGACGTTGAGGCGAATGCCGCCCACGTCGATCAGCACGAACGGTCCCCCTCGTGGTCCGGCGCCGACCCAGCCGGCCGCGGTGTCGCGTCGCGAGGCCGGAGGAAGACCCAGTCCGGGTCCTCCTCGTAGCCCCGGTCGGCGTACGGGTCATCGCCGATCGGGACGATGCGTCGACAGTCGAGCGTCGCGACCTTCGTGCTGGTCACGGAGACGGGCGGGATCGCCCACGGCAGGAGTGACCAGGCGTTGCAGTAATGGTTGACGAGGGCTCGTCGGGTCGTGCTCCCGCGATTGCGCATCGACCGGTGCAGCAGGTACCCGTTGAAGAACAGGACCGAGCCGGCCCGCACCTCGGCGGCTACCTCGTCGTGCTCGTCGAAGCCGTAGGCCTCGTCCGAGAAGTCGAACTCCTCCGGATGCTGGTGGGGGCGGGTCGGCCAGAGATAGCCATTGCGGTGCGACCTCGGCAGCACCCGGACGCACCCGTTCTCCACGGTGGCGTCCTCGAGGGCGATCCACGCCCCCACGAGTGACCGGTCGCGAGTGGGGATGAACCGCTCGTCCTGATGCCAGGCCTGTCCCTGCATCCCTGATGGCTTGACGAAGAGCATCGACTGCATGCACTTGGTGCGCCCGTCCCAGAAGGGCAGATGGGCGGCGGCGATCTTCGTGACCACGTCGACCACTCGCGGGTGGTGGATCATCGAACGGATCGTCGGGCTGACCCAATGCGGGAAATGCACGGCGAGGATCTCGTCAGGTCGGCGAGTGGCAGGGGCGCGGAGGCCGCGCAGGTCGAGCGTCTTGTAGTCACCACGTGCGAAACGATCGATGTCGTCGAGCACCGCCGCCCGGTCGGCTTCCCCGACCAGGCCGTCGACCACGAGGTAGCCGTCGTCGACGAACGCCTGGACCTGGGCGGGGGTGATCCCGCCGAGCCCCGTGTCGATGCCGCTCATCGGGTCGGTCCGTGTCGCACGGCAGCCTCCAGGCTTGGCGGAGCCGGTCCTGACCGAGTTGTCAGACTGACAGATCTGTTAGGATAATCACGATGCCGACCACGGTCAACCGCCGCCGCCGCTCGCTCCCGGCGAGACAGCGCGGCGAGCAGACCCGGCGGCGGATCGTCGACGCCGCCATGGGCCTCTGGGCCACAGGGGGCTCGCGGGGGACCGGCCTGGCCGAGGTCGCCGAGCAGGCCGGAGTGGGCCATCCCGGCCTGCTCCACCACTTCGGCTCGAAGGACAACCTGCGGCTCGCCGTCGTCAAGGAGCGCGACCGCCAGGACCTCGCCCGCGTCCGAGCCCTGATCGGGACGGGCGGTCTCGAGACGATCCGGGCACTGCCAGTCGTCGCCCGCGCCGCTGAGGAACGCCCGGGGCTCGCGCAGCTGTACCTCGTACTGGTCGCGGAGAACCTCGACCCCGACGCCGCCGCGCACGACTGGTTGGTCGAACGGATGCGGACGCTGCGGCAGCTGCTTTCCACCAACCTGTCCGCCGGCGTGGCGCGCGGAGAGATCGGCGCGGGAGTTGACTGCGATTTGATGGCGGCGCGCATCATGGCCTTCATGGACGGTGCCGAGATCCAGCGGATCCTCGATCCGGCGGGCACCGACCTGGAGGCGCTGTACCGTGACTTCGCCCGGGGACTGCTCGCCGAGGTGGCGGCGCGCGACCGCGGCGAATGACGCCGCTCCCTGGTCCCAGCGGTCTGTTCTCCGATCACCTCGTCCCTCTCCAGCGCGAGATCACCGAGTGGATCGAGCAGATCGTCCAGCAGGGCATCCGGCGTCCGGGCTATGACGCCGACCGATGGACGGAGGCGTGGGCAGCCGATCGGTTTCGGTCCTTCGGCCTCGAAGCCGTCGCCTGCGAGGCGGTCGAGCTGCCGATGTGGGAGCCCCTCGAGCCGGCCCACCTCGAGGCATGGCCCTCTCCGGATCGCGGGGCGGCCGTCCAGGTGGACGGGCTCGCCCTTCCCCACAGCCGCCCTGCTCCCGAGGGGATCGAAGCGGAGCTCGCCCCGCTCGGGACGACCGGTGACGACAGGGGAGTGGCCGACAAGCTCGCCCTCACCGAGCTCGAGCTGATCCGCTCGCCCGTCGGCGCCCTCCGCGAGCGAGCGATCCACACCTATGACCCCGACGGGGACTTCGACGGGGCGGTGCAGGTCCTCCCGTTTGGGACGAGCTTCATGCTCGTGATGGAGCCGGCCATGGCCGCCGGCGCCGCCGGGTTCGTCGGAGCCCTGACCGGCGTGCCCTGGGAGACGTTCGACTACTACGTGCCCTACGACGCGGTGGAGCGCCCGATTCCTGGTCTGTGGGTCGCGCCGTCGGCGGGTCGACGCCTGCTCTCGATGCTCGACGCCGGGCCCGTCGTGGCCCGCCTCACGACAAGTGCGCGCCGGACGATGACGACGACCCACAACGTCGTGGGGTCGCTGCCCGGTCGCTCTGACGAGTGGGTCGTCATCGCCTCGCATCACGACGGCCCGTGGGCCTCGGCGGTCGAGGACGCGTCGGGTACGGCCCTGGTGCTCGCCCAGGCCCGATACTGGTCGCAGGTGCCGGCG
>JBPYEZ010000123.1:0-71013 GCA_051984395.1 Acidimicrobiales bacterium
GGCGACGGTGCCACCAGGGTGCTGTGGGTCGACGGCGCCGGCAGCTGGAACGGACCGCTGGCCCTCTCGCCAGCCGGCCTCGCCCCGGCGGGGGCCCCGTTGACGGCGTCCGCGCAGTTCGGCGTCCCCAACCAGACCGATGTGTTCCTGGTGGCCGGCGACGGTGCCACCCGGGTGCTGTGGGTCGACGGCGCCGGCAGTTGGAACGGCCCGCTGGCCGTCTCTCCGGCCGGCCTGGCCCCCGCGGGCGCCGACCTGGCCGCGTCGCCACAGTTCGGCGTCCCCAACCAGACCGATGTGTTCCTGGTGGCCGGCGACAGTGCCACCCGGGTGCTGTGGGTCGACGGCGCCGGGAGCTGGAACGGGCCGCTGGCCATCTGACTCTCACCGCGCCCAACGTCCCCCCGGTGCCGGATCACGAGTGAGCCTCGCTCGCGTCAGCACGTGCAACGCCCCAAACCGGTCAGCTCCTGGCCGGTTTGTCTGCGAACATGCTCCTGTGCGCGCCGACCGGCTCGTGGCCATCCTTCTCCTGCTCCAAGCCCGCGGGCAGGTGACGGCCGCGGAGGTCGCCGAGGAGCTGGAGGTCTCGGAACGGACCGCCCGTCGCGACCTGGAGGGCCTCGGCCTCGCCGGCCTGCCGATCTACTCCCAGCAGGGTCGCAACGGGGGGTGGCGGCTCGCCGGCGGCGGACGCACCGACCTGAGCGGCCTCACCGCCGGTGAGGCTCGGGCGCTCTTCCTGATCGCGGGGCCGTCCTCGGTCTCCACGACCCCCCAGGTGAGGGCGGCGCTCCGCAAGCTCGTGCGCGCCCTCCCCGAGCCCCTGCGATCGGGTGCCGAGGCCGCCTCGGCGGCGGTGGTGGTCGACCCGGGCGACTGGGACGACCAGGTCCGTCCCCGACCGGCGCCACCGCTGCTCGACGCCGTGCAGAGCGCCGTCGTCGAAGGCGAGCAGATCACCCTGGGGTACGTCGCCCGCAATCGCGAGGCGAGCACTCGCGTGGTGCACCCGCTCGGCCTGGCGGCCAAGGGCGCGAGCTGGTACCTCGTCGCCGACACCGAAGCCGGCCTACGCACGTTCCGCGTGGACCGCATGACCACGATCGAGCGCACGGGCGAGCCGGTCGTACGTCCGGCCGGCTTCAAGCTGGCCCAGGCGTGGCAGCTGATCACCGACGAGATCGAGCAGCGACGCACTCCCGTCCGGGCCCGAGCCCTGGCCAGCCCGGACGTCGTCCAGGTCTGCCGCTGGATCCTCGGCAACCGCGTGCGCATCGGAGCGGCGGCCGCTGACGGTCGGGTCGAGATCGAGCTGCGGGGCCACCACATCGATTCCCTCGCCCGTGAGATCGCCGGGCTCGGAGCCGCCCTCGAGGTCCTCGACCCACCGCAGCTGTGCGATCACCTGGCGCGGGTCGGGGCCGAGCTCACCGCCACCTACGGCAAGCGCTGAGCCGCAGTGGGTCGCGGCCCGCGGACAAATCCGAGCAACTCGGTCCGCAAACCGGCCATCAGATGGCCGGTTTCCACCTGCAGGATGGAGCCATGACCATCCCGACCGTCTACGACGACGCCCCGACCGGCGGTTCCGCTGCTCACCCAAGGAGGCGGCGCATGCCCGCGATCACCACCGAACGCCTGGTCCGCACGTTCGACGGCGTGACTGCCGTCGACGGGCTGGACCTCGACATCCGCCAAAGCGAGATCTACGGGTTCCTTGGCCCGAACGGCGCCGGCAAGTCCACCACCGTCCGCGTGCTCTGCACGCTGCTGGCGCCAACCTCCGGGCGGGCGACCGTGGCTGGTCACGACGTCGCCACCGAGCCGGGGCAGGTACGACTGCGGATCGGCGTGGCGCTCCAGGAGGCCGCCCTCGACCCTCGACAGACCGGCGAGGAGCTGCTGCGGCTGCAGGGCCGCCTCTACGGGCTGTCCCGGGGAGAGATCGAGGAGCGGCTCGGAGAGCTGAAGGAGCTCGTGGACATCGGTGACGCCCTCGGTCGGCCGATCAGCACCTACTCGGGCGGCATGCGCCGGCGCCTCGATCTGGCAGCCGCCCTGGTGCACAACCCCGAGGTCCTCTTCCTCGACGAGCCCACCACCGGGCTGGACCCGATGAGCCGAGCCCGGGTGTGGGAGGAGGTCCGTCGGCTCAATCGAGAGCTCGGTGTCACGATCTTCCTGACGACCCAGTACCTCGAGGAGGCGGACGAGCTCGCCCACCGGGTCGGCATCCTCAGCGACGGTCGCCTCGTCGCCGAGGGCACGCCGGCGGACCTCAAGCGCAGCGTCGGCAACGACGTGATCGTCGCACGGGTGGACGGCGACGCGGGCACCGCTCTGGCCTCCCTGGCGGGCGTCGACGGCGTCCAGGCCGTCGATGCCAGCGGCAGCGAGGTCGTGGTCACCGCCTCGAACGGCGCCAGCACCATCGGGCCCATCGCCGTCGCCCTGGCCGGCGCCGGCATCCCGACGCGGGACCTGACGCTGCGCACCCCGACGCTGGACGACGTGTTTCTCGAGCTGACCGGTACCCATATCCGCCCTGACGAGAGCATCGACGAGGAGATCGAGGAGGTCACCCAATGACTGCGACGGTTCTCACGACGGGCCAGCAGGCCAACCTCCGGCCGAGCGTGATTCGACCGCGGCAGGCCGGCTTCGTCCGTGACGTCATCTCCATCGCCGGACGGGCGTTGCGTGCCATCCCACGGGACATGACCGCGGTCATCCCGCCCGTGTTCATCGCCTTGTTCTTCTTCGTGGTCAACATCGGGACGCTGCAGCGCCTGACCGAGAGGAGCATCGGAGGCTTCGACTTCAAGGCGTTCATGATGGCGACGGCCATCCTGCTCGGGGTCACCGGGATCTCCCGGGCACCGGCGCTGGTCCTCGACGTCGAGAACGGCTACTTCGACCGGCTGCTGCTGACCCCCGTGCGACGGCTCGCCATCCTGCTCGGGCACATGGTGGCTGACGTGGCCGTGGCCTGCGCCCTGACCGTGCCCATCGTCATCCTCGGCTTCGCTCTCGGCATCCACTTCGCGGCGGGGCCGGTCGGTGTGGTCGTCTTCGTGCTGCTCGCGGCTCTCTGGAGCCTGGCGTTCGCCGGGTTCGGCTACGCCATCGCCCTCAAGACGGGTAACCCGGCCGCCGTGAACAGCGCCTTCCTGCTGTTCTTCCCGTTCCTCTTCCTGACGTCCTCGTACGTGCCCCGCTCGCAGCTCACCGGATGGTTGGACACCGTTGCGGCCTGGAACCCGGTGACCTACGTCCTCGGTGGCCTGCGGTCACTCACGATGCAGGGCTGGCAGTGGAGCGAGATCGGCCCGGCGCTTGCCGCCATCGCCGTGGTCGCCGTGGTCAGCATGGCCCTTTGCTTCGGCGCCCTCCGGGGCCGGCTCAAGCAGGCGTGAGGCCGCCCACCTACGAGCCCGGGGCCGCGCGAGGCTGATCGAGGATTCTTCGTCGTCGAACGTCGATTCAGAGGTACCGAGTTCGTTGTGGCGGTGACGGGCTGGCAGGGTCCCGGCCCCGACGAGAGGAGAGGCGTCATGAAGCAGTACCTGCTTTCCGTTCACATGGTCGAGGGTCAGGAGCCGCCGCCCCCCGAGGAGATGCAGAAGGCGTTCGACGACGTCAACGCCCTCAACGGGCAGATGCAGGCCGAGGGCGCGTGGGTGTTCGCCGGCGGGCTCCACCCGCCGACCACGGCGACCGTCGTGCAGCTCAAGAACGGCGAGGTCCTGACCACCGATGGGCCCTTTGCCGAGACGAAGGAGCAGCTGGGCGGGTTCTGGGTCATCCAGGCCGAGAGTCTCGATGCCGCCCTGGCCTGGGCGGCCCGGGCGACGCGGGCCTGCAGAGGGCCCGTCGAAGTCCGGCCCTTCCAGGACGAACCCCAGAGCTAGAGGTCCCTCGTGGCCGTTGACGCCGGCGAGATCGAACAGCACTTCCGGCGTGAGTACGGCCGCACCGTGGCCACACTGGTCCGCTCCTTCGGCGACATCGACGTCGCCGAAGAGGCGGTTCAGGAGGCCTTCGTCACCGCCATCGATCGTTGGCCCGCCACCGGCCTCCCCCCGAACCCAGGAGCGTGGATCACCACGACGGCCCGGAACCGTGCCATCGATCGGCTGCGACGGGAGGCGTCACGACATGACCACCACGCCGAGGCCGCTCTCCTTCACGACCGCGACGAGCCGCCCGAGCGGACGGGACCGGTGAGGGACGACCGCCTGCGACTGATCTTCACCTGCTGCCATCCCGCCCTGGCCCGGAGCGCCCAGGTGGCCCTGACGCTGCGGCTGCTCGGTGGGCTCCAGACTCCGGAGATCGCCCGGGCCTTCCTGGTCCCGGAGGCGACGATGGCCCAGCGGCTCGTTCGGGCCAAGGCGAAGATCAGGGACGCCGGTATCCCCTACCGGGTTCCCGACGACGTCGAGCTGCCCGACCGGCTGCGATCCGTCCTCGCGGTCGTCTACCTCGTGTTCAACGAAGGCTACGCCGCCTCGAGCGGCGATGCCCTCGTGCGTGAGGACCTGTGCGCCGAGGCCATCCGCTTGGCCCGTCTGCTGGCCGAGCTGATGCCCGACGAGCCCGAGGTGCTCGGCCTCCTCGCGCTGGTGCTGCTGACCCACTCACGTCGTGCGGCCCGCACGGCCCCGGACCTGTCGCTGGTGCTGCTGCCCGAGCAGGACCGGTCGTTGTGGGACCGTTCGCTCATCGAGGAGGGTCAGTCGCTCGTGCGCGTTTGCCTCGCACGGAACACGCCCGGTCCCTATCAGATACAGGCGGCGATCCACGCCGTGCACAGCGACGCATCGACAGCGGCCGAGACCGACTGGCGACAGATCCTCGCCCTCTACGACCAGCTGATGGCGTACGCGCCGACCCCGGTGGTGGCGCTCAACCGGGCCGTCGCCCTGGCCGAGGTCGAAGGACCCGAGGCAGCCCTGGCCGTGATCGACCACCTCGATCTCGACGGCTTCCATCTGCTCCACGCGGCGCGGGCCGATCTCCTCCAGCGCCTCGGCCGTGACGAGGAGGCCGCCGAGGCCTACGAGGCGGCGCTGGCCAGGGCGACCAACACCTCCGAACGGAGGTTCCTCGAGGAGCGCCGGCAGGCGGTCGCCCATGTGCCGTCCCGACCTGGCTCTGATCAAATCGGTCCATGACCGTGATCAAGATCAACGCCATCACCGTCCCCGAGGACGCCGGCGACGAGCTCGCCCGGCGCTTCGCCGCCCGCGCCCACGCCGTCGACGATCAGGACGGCTTCGAGGGCTTTCAGCTGCTCCGTCCGACCGACGGCCGCCGGCAGTGGCTCGTTGTCACGACGTGGCGGGACGAGCAGGCCTTCCAGTCCTGGGTCAGCTCGCCGGCCTTCTCCCATGGGCACGCGGGAGCAGACCGCCCCTCGCCCCATGGGGGCCCGGTCTCGGTCTCCTCGGAGCTCTGGTCGTATGAGGTGGCGGGAGGCTCGCCCGGAGAGACCAACGCCGAGAAGGTCGTCCCGTGACGCTCGGTCGATAGCCTGGTGCCATGACCGACGTCGAGATGTACGTCGATCCGAGCTGCCCGTGGGCATGGATCACGGCTCGTTGGCTCAAGGAGGTGGCCCCCGAGCGTGACCTGTCGCTCAGCTGGCCTTCCTACTGTCTCGAGATCCGCGACGAGTACGGCGTCGCTCCCACTGTGCCCGAGCACCTCCGCGACGCGGCGCGGCGTGGCCACGCCCTGTCCCACCGCATGTTGCGCATCTTCGAGGCGACGCGGGCGGCGGCAGGTGAGGCAGCCGTCGACGACCTGTACAGCCAGTGGGGCGCTCGGTTCTTCGCTCCGGGAACCGAGCGCGACGAGACGCTCCTCTCCGCCTGCGTGGCGGCGTGCGGGCTCGACGCGAATCTTCTCATGGCTGCCGACGACGAGAAGTGGGACGCCCCGATCGTCGAGGCGATGGACATCGCCTACCAGTTCGGCGGTCACAAGACCCAGACACCGACGATCGTCGTGCGTACCGACCCACCCCATGGCTTCAAGGGGCCGGTGATGGCACCAGCCCCGACCGGCGACAGTGCCGTCAGGCTGTGGGACGCCATCCAGGTCCTCTCCCAGGAGCCCGGGTTCTTCGAGATGACACGACCGAGGGTGAACCCGCCAAGACCACCCCGTCCACCGGCCTAACCACCCGGCTGGTTCGGGTCACGGGTCGTCGTTCTCGGCCTCTCTCCCGATCCGGGCTGGCCCGTCGGGGTCGCCGAGCAGCACCTCGCTCAGGCCGACGAGGTCGAGCAGCTCGCGCAGCTCGACGCAGGCCCCTCGCACCTGGATCGAGCAGCCCAGTCGCCCTGCGAGGAGCCGCAGCCGCGCCAGCTCGTCCACGGCTTCGAGGCCCGGGGGCCCCCACCACCGGAGCGGCCATGTCGCCAGCTCCGCGTGATCGCGGACGAGCACCACGATCGCCACACTGCGTCGCCGCGGCACACTGCTACGACGACGGTCGTCGACGGGAATCATCGCCGCGCTCGGAATGCTGCCGGCGTCCGAACCGTTGGGTGAACCATGACACAGGGTCACCGCATCACGATCACGCCCGCCGATCTCCACGTCGAGGTCACCGTCGGCGGCGAGAAGGTCGCCGAGTCGGACCATCCGGTCCTCCTCGACGAGACCGGCCTGCCCACCCGCTACTACCTTCCCCGCCACGACGTGCGCACCGAGCTGCTGCGGCCCACCAGCACCGAGACGACCTGCCCGTTCAAGGGCCAGGCGTCGTACTGGTCCGTCGTGGTCGGGGGTGAGGTGCACGACGACATCGTGTGGAGCTACGAGTCCCCGATCCCACAAGCAGAGGGTGTCGCCGGACTGCTGTGCTTCTTCAACGAGCGCGTCGGCCTCACCATCGACGGTGAGCGCCAAGCCGCACCGGAGACGCCCTTCTCCCGCTAGACGAGCGCACGTGCCCGGCCCGCCCCGGTCGCTGGCATGGACAAACACTTGAACAAACGCTAAAGTGTTCACATGGCGCTGAGGCCGGTGACACCACCGACGGAACCGGACGCGGCGTCGGACGCGGCAGAGGTCTCGGGCCCGGCGGGACCTGGCGAGGCGGTCCTCGCCAACGGGTGCGAGCTGCTCAGGGCCCTCGGGACCCCTCACCGTCTGGCGATCGTCCTGCAGCTGGCCGAGCGCCCTCGCTGCGTCCACGAGCTGGTCGACGACCTCGGTATCTCGCCGTCCCTGGCCTCCCAGCACCTGCGGGTGCTCCGCACGACCGGGCTGGTGACCGCCGCCCGCCGGGGCAAGGAGACGGTGTACACCCTGGCCGACGAGCACGTCGCCCACATCGCTCAGGACGCCATCACCCACGGCACCGAGGCCGGCCACCGGAGCTCGGCTCCGCCGGACCCGACAACGGAGACAACGGAGGTTCATCAACCATGACCCCTGCCAGCCATCAGACCCATGCCGGGCACGACCACGCCCACGGCGCGAGCTGCGGGCACGTCGCCGTGGTCCATGACGACCACACGGACTACCTCCACGACGGCCATACCCACCGCGACCACGGCGACCACTGGGACGAGTGCGTGCTCGCCGTCCACGTGGCCCACGACAACCACGACCACACCCACGGCGAGGGCTGCGGCCACGCCTCGGTCACCCACGGCGACCACACCGACTACCTCCACGACGAGCACCGTCACGCCGCCCACGACGGCCACTGGGACGAGCACTGAGCGGCTGGCTTCCACCATCATCAGCCGACTCGGGGACACGCTGGGCGAGCGGCGACAGGAGCGCTCCCGTCGGCTCTAAGGTGGCACCCTGATGCGACTCGTGTGGGGTCAGGCTGGTCCCCCCGAGGTGAGCGCCCGACGAGTGGCGATCACCGGGCTGGGGATCGTCTCCTGTTGCGGAATCGGCAAGGACGCATTCTGGGATGGCTTGTGCGGCCCCGCGCCGGTGGGCGAGCGCCGGGTCGTCGGCTTCGACCCATCCGAGTGGTTCAGCGCCAAGGAGGTTCGCCGGGTCGACCGGTTCGGCCAGCTGACGGTGGCGGCTGCGGCCATGGCTCTCGACGACGCCGGCCCCGTCGATGTCGACCCCGACCGGGCGGGGGTCATCATGGGTACCGGGGCGGGAGGCATCGAGACGCTCGAGACGCAGTTCGTCGTCGAGCGGGACCGGGGATCGGATCGCGTCTCTCCCTTCCTGGTGCCCATGATGATGCTCAACGCCGGGTCGGCGCTGGTGTCGATGCGCACCGGATGGCAGGGCCCGTGCGAGACGGTCTCTACCGCTTGTGCCACCGGGACCCACGCCGTCGCCAATGCCGCGCGCCTGGTGGCCAGCGGTCGCTGCGAGGTGATGCTGGCCGGAGGGGCCGAGGGGGCCATGATCGAGCCCGCCCTCGCCGCCTTGACGAACACGACGGCCCTCTCCCAGACGGGTATCTCCCGGCCCTTCGACGCTCGGCGGGACGGGTTCCTCATGGCCGAGGGCTCCGCCGCCGTCGTCCTCGAGGACTTCGAGCGGGCCTCGAGCCGAGGCGCGCGCATCTACGGTGAGGTGGCGGGGGCGGCGAGCAACGCCGACGCCCACCACATCACGATGCCTGCCCCCGGCGGCACCGGGGCGGCCGCCTGCATGGAGCTGGCCCTGGCCGACGCCGGCCTGGCCGCGGACGAAATCGGCCATATCAACGCCCACGGCACCTCGACCCCGCTGAACGACGCCGCCGAGGCCGAGGCGATTGCCAAGGTCTTCGGCTCTCCGGGCCCGCCCCTGACGTCGATCAAGGGGATCACCGGTCACGCCATGGGAGCGGCCGGGGCCATCGAGGCCGTCTCGGTCGCATTGACGATCGAGCGGGGCCTCATCCCCCCGACCGCCGGGTACGAGGAAGCCGATCCCCACATCCAGCTCGACGTCGTCGCCGGTGCGCCACGTCGCTGGGCGCCAGGCCCGGTGCTGTCGAACTCGTTCGGCTTCGGTGGCCACAACGGCTGCCTCGTCGTCGTCCCCGTGGCGAGCGGCTAGCCGGGCCGTGCCGGACGCTGGGCACTGGTTGGTCGACGCCCGCGCTCGGCGCGTTCTGCCTGGTGCCCGCCTAGCTATCATCGTGCGCTGCGGTCGTCGGGACCTCCACGAGACCCGTGAGAGCATCCACGAGAGGAGCCATGGACAGGGCGTTTGACACTCCCTACGAGGCCTTCACCCGCGATCACGCCTACCAGCTGGGCATCGATCACCTGGTCAGGTTCGCGGGCATCCAGCCCTCCCAGGTGGTGATGGATCTCGGCGGAGGTACCGGTGCCATGTCCCTCGCCGTGCTCGAACGATGCGACCCGGCCGAGCTCGTCGTGGTCGAGCCGGACGAGGCGGGCCTCGCCGCCGCCAGAGCGGCACTCGGCACGCGAGCCCGCTACGTGTCGGCGACGGCCGAGTGCCTGCACGAGCACGTGGCGCCCGCCTCGGTCGATCACGTGATCGTGGCCAACGCCATCCACCTGTTCGACGATCTCCCCCGGGCGACCAGCAACGTCTTCTCGATCCTGCGACCGAAGGGAACGATGTCGATCAGCACCGCCTTCCATCGCGACGCCAGCGGCGAGGACGAGCATCGGCTGGCGAAGGCGACGCTGCTGCGGGCCCTACGCCAGCTGAGATCCACCCCCAAACGGGAGTCCACGGATGAGCGGTCCTACAAGGAGCGGGGGGAGCTCTCGCAGGAGAGCCTCGTCGAGGCCTTGTGCCAGGCGGGTTTCGATGACGTGGTGACCGAGTCGGTCCCCATCCCCATCACACCCGACTTTCTCGCCGCCTTCCTCCAGACCGACATCTTCGCCCTTGCCGTGCTCCCCGACTACGACCCGGCGGTGTCGTGCCCGGTGCTGGGCCAGGCGGTCATGGATGCGGCCGCCAACGACAAGACGGGCGGCGTGTACATGCGCAACTGGTTGTTCGCCAAGGCGACGAAGCCGGGAGACTGACTGCCAGCGGCGCCCAACGGGCGCTACTGCCGGTAGGGATCCCGGTACGTGTCCCGATAGGGGTCCCGGTACGGGTCCTGGTATGGGTCCCGGTAGGGCCGTGCCGGGGGCGGCTGGCCGGGCGCGGACTGTCGCTGGTTCAACACGCTCTGCCCGAAGCCCGAGATGAGGGCGATGACGGTGATACCCACGGCGAGGTTGATGGCGGCCACGGTGACCTGGGACTCGAGGCTGGCCGACGCCGTGAAGGGCAGGAGGACGGCCAGCGCCGTCACGATGCCCATGATGGCGGTGAACAGCAGCTCCGGACGCGGTGCGCTGAGCAGGAGCAGGTACATGAGGGCGGTGGCCACCAGCGTGACCGCCGCCGCCCCGACGGCGTACCACCCCGTGTTCACGTCGAGGAGAGCGCCGCCTCCGGTGTTGATGAGCACGTGGACGTTGAGCACATGGGCGACGACGAGACCCACCACGACGATGCCGGCGGCCACGAACGCGGCCGCGAAACCGCCGGCCCAGAGCCTGACGGCGTCGACACGAGGCCCCTGCCCGGAGCCTCCCCCATACGGATCGCCACGTCGACTCATGCGCTACCCCTCATGGCCGGGCCAATGCTACCCCCCTCGATGGGACCGGTCGTCACGGCCTACTCGGATCCGGTGCCCGAGCTCGGAAAGTGGTCGTCCTCGAAGCGGTGACTGTAGGTGCGTCCGTCCAACCAGCGGAGGAACGGCGCATGAGGCAGCTCGAGGACGAACAGCAGGAGGGCGGCGGTGATCACGCCGAGGACCAGGTGCCCGTAACCCACGACGATCCCGATGCCGGCTGCGCCGAAGATGGCTGCCGCGCTGGTGAGACCTCTCACCAGCCCACCCTCGCCGTGGAAGACGACGCCTCCACCGATGAAGCCGATGCCGGTCACCACGCCGGCCACGGTCTGGGGGGACGAGCGTCCGGCCACCGCCGTGATCGCCGTCGCCGCCGCGCCCACCAACGCGAACGTCCGGTCCCCCGCCGGGGACCCGCGGATCTGGCGCTCGAACCCGAAGGCATAGGCCAGGGCGAAGCCCACGAGTATGCGCCCGAGCAGCCCGAAATCGCCGTGGATCACCGGGTCAAGTATCCCAGCGGCGTACGGCCCATCGGCGGACGATCCCTCCGCGCAGCACGACCCGGCCGAGCCCTCCTCGACCAGGTCGTCATGTATGCTGCCGGGAACGCCGAACCACCAGCAGAGGCCGCACGACCGGGGGGAGCCAGGTGGACGAGGTCCAAACAGACCAGCCCCTCGAGGCTGCAGGCGGAGTCAGACGGGGCGGAGTGAGACGGCGGAGACCGCCAGTTGCAGACGCTCAATGACACCGACACGGGGTCTTCGCGTGCCCGGCGCCGACGGACGCGTGAGTCGACCCGTCGTCAGCGCCGTTTCAAGCGGACGATCATCATCGTCGCCACGGCGGCGTTCGTGCTTCTGGGATCGATCTTCGGCTACCTCTGGTTCCTGAACAGCGAGATCCACCGCGTGAAGGTGAGGGGCCTGGGGAGCTCGCCAACGGCCGGGGCCATCAAGAACACCGAGAACATCCTCCTCGTCGGCTCGACGGACCGCTGCGCGCTCAAGCAGCAGAACACGGCCTTCGGGCTCTGCTCCCAGGGAGTGACCGGGATCAACAGCGACGTCGTGATGATCCTCCACCTCGACCCCAACGCGCACCGACTGTCCATCCTGTCCATCCCCCGTGACACGTTCGTGCCGAACGCGCGGAGCACGGGGGCCAACAAGATCGACGCCGCCCTGTACCAGGGACCGAGCCAGCTCGTGAGCGCGATCCAGACCGACTTCGGCATCCCCATCAACCACTACGTGGAGCTCAACTTCGACACCTTCGCCGGCGTCGTGGATGCACTTGGCGGTATCCGGATGTACTTCCCGATGCCGCTGTACGACAGCCTGGCCAGCCTCAACGTCCCGACGGCGGGTTGTCAGACCCTCAACGGCTTCCAGGCCCTCGCCGGTGTGAGGGCTCGTCATCTGCAGTACAAGCCGCCCGGGGTCACCAGCACCGATCCCCGCAGCTGGCCCCAGGACCCCGAGAGCGACCTGAGCCGGATCCGGCGGGACCACGAGTTCATCCGGGTGCTCGCCAGCGCCGTCTCCAAGCGAGGCCTCGGCAACCCGTTCACCGACCGGGCGCTCGTCGCCTCGATCGCCCCCAACCTCCAGGTCGACACGAGCATGTCGGTGGGAGACATGGTGAGCCTCGTGCTGAAGTACCACACCATCGACCCGATGAGCGCGCCACAGCTCACGCTCCCGGTCACCGTGAACAACAGCCTTTCCTACGACTACCAGGGCACCGACTACGGCAACGTCGAGTTCCCCAACCAGCCAGCCGATCAGCAGGTCATCGACCAGTTCCTGGGCGAGAAGCCGTTCACCGACGCCATGACGGGGAAGGCGCTGCCGCTGCCGTCATCGGTCAACGTGGCAGTCCTCTCCGGCACCGGGGAGCCCAGTCAGGCGGCGACGGCCGCGGCCGAGCTCCAGGTGCTCGGCTTCCACACCTCGACCACCGGCACCGGCACCTACCAGGGCCCGCTCTCGGAGACGGTCGTGACCTACTCGTCCCCCTCCAGCGAGGCGGCGGCGCAGACGGTCGCCCACAACCTGTCCGGCGCCGTGGTGCTGGCCCAGGGGCCGACCCCACCGGGCACCGACGTCAGCGTGACCACGGGATCGGACTTCACCGTGAACCAACCGCCGGCGCCGAGCCCACCACCCGCCGCCGGGCCCTCCGCGAGCGCCTCCCCTTCGACGACCACGACCAGCACGCCGGCAGGCACGTCAACGACGAGCAACCAGCTGGGCGCCCCCACACCGGCGACCACGCCCCTGGCGCCGTTCGACCCCCGCTCGTGCACGCCCTCCGGTGGACCGGGACCCTAGGTCCGTTCGCCGCGGGCGCGCAGGGTCCAGGCCGTGACCAGCTATCCTCTCGCCCCGATGGCAATGGGAACGGCGATGGACGGATGCCGGCTGGAGCATTGCGGGGCGAAGGACGTCGTCCTCGCCGCCAGCCAGGTGGAGGGATGGCTCACTGACGAGCAGGCGCATCAGCTGTGGCACTCGGCGTCGCCACTCGAGCCGAAACAGCGAATCGTGGAGATCGGCAGCTTTCGGGGCCGATCCACCATTGCGCTGGCGTTGGCGGCGGCCGAGGGGGTCGAGATCCTGGCCATCGACCCCCACAGCGGGGTGGACCGGGCGCCGCAGGAGAGCACCCTCAACCTGGAGGTCGGCGCTGAGGACGCCCAGGTCTTCGCCAGCAACCTGCGTCGCTTCGGGGTGACCGACAGGGTCAACCACATCCAGAAGGAGTCGTTGCACGCGCTCGACGACGTGCCCCGGCCCATCGACGTGCTCTTCATCGACGGTGCCCACGGGTTCAGAGCTGCCCGGCAGGACATCATCTTCTACGGCGATCTCGTGCCCGACGGGGGCACCATGCTCATCCACGACTCGTTCTCGTCCCTCGGAGTCACCCTCGCCCTGATGGCGACTCTCTTCGGCAGCGGGCGGTTCCGCTACGCCGGTCGCACCGGCTCTCTCGCGGTCTACCTCCGGGCCGATCTGGCTCCCGCCGATCGGCTCCGCAACTGCGGGCTCCAGATCGCCCAGCTCCGCTGGTTCGTTCGAAACGTCGTGATCAAGGGGCTCGTCCTGCTGCGCCAGAAGCGTCTCGTCAGAGCGCTGGGCCACACCACGGGCCCCTGGCCCTTCTGAGCGCCGGCTCGACTCCGGCCGACCCGGTCCCGGGCCAGGCGCGGTTTCTGTGCACCTGAGGGGGGGTAGACGCATGGACGCTGATCCCGCGAAGGATCATGACAGCAAGGAGGATGACTATGGGTCCTCCCAAGCGAACACGCTGGGGGCTCTTCGCACCCGTCGCCGTGTTGGCCCTCGTGGCCGCGGCGTGCGGATCGAGCTCCACCACTGGCTCGGGGGCGAGCGGGGGTGGAGCGGTGAGGATCGGGTACTTCGGTGCTCTCACCGGGAACAACTCACCGCAGCTCGGCATCAACATCAACAACGGCGTCAAGCTCGCCGTCCAGCAGTACAACGCCAAGGGTCAGGGGCCGAAGGTGATCCTGGCCGAGTACGACAGCCAGGGTGATCCCGCCCAGGCGCCCCAGCTCGCCCAGAAGGTGATCAGCGACCACACCGTCGGCGTGGTCGGACCAGCGTTCTCCGGCGAGTCGAAGGTGGCCGACCCGATCTTCCAGCAGGGCCAGGTCGTCAACGTGACACCGTCGGCGACCAACCCCACCCTGGCGACTCACGGGTGGACGTACTGGCACCGGGCGGTCGGCAACGACAACTCACAGGGCCCGGCGGCCGCCACCTACATCGCCAACAAGCTGAACGACAAGAGAGTCGCCGTCATCGACGACAACAGTGAGTACGGCAAGGGGATCGCTGACATCGTGGCCTCGTCGCTGCCCAAGAGCGGCGGAACCGTGCCCGTTCGGGACCACATCGACCCCAAGGCGACCGACTACTCGGCGACGATCAACGCCATCAACGTGGGCAACGTCAACGCCGTCTTCTACGGCGGCTACTACCAGCAGGCCGGGCCGTTGGTGAAGCAGCTGCGCGACGCCGGCAACAAGGCGACGTTCGTCTCCGATGACGGCACCAACGATCCTGGCTTCGTGGCCGCCGGCGGTCCCGCCGCCGCCAACTCGTACGTGACCTGTCCGTGCGTTCCGACGCCGTCGACGCCAGCCGGACAGGCCTTCGCCAGCGCGTACCAGGGCGCCAACAACGCCGCGCCGGGCACGTACTCGGCCCAGGGCTACGACGCCGCCAACCTCATACTGGCCGCCATCAAAGCCGGGAACACCACGGGCAAGGCCATCAACTCCTACCTGGCCACCCACTCCTACGACGGAGTCACGGGGACGCTGAAGTTCAACCCGCAGGGCGAGATCAGCGCACCGCAGATCGAGGCGTACGAGGTGCAGAACGGGGCCCTCACTCCCGTCGGAGTGATCTCCTAGCTGCCTCCCTCGGCGGTGTCCATGCACACGACCGGAGGGGGAAGGTGCCGACCCTCTCCCTCCGGCCGATGGGGTGGTAGCTGATGCACCACTTCGTCACCCTGTTCTGGTCCTCGACGATCGACGGCATCACCATCGGTGCCATCTACGCCCTCGTGGCCCTCGGCTACACCCTCGTCTACGGAGTGCTCCAGCTCATCAACTTCGCCCACTCCGAGGTGTTCATGGTTGGGACGTTCGCCAGCCTGTTCACGCTGCACGGTCTGGGTGTGACCGGCCCGCAGACGGGTCTGGCCCTCGTCGGCGTCCTCCTCGTGTGCGGGCTGGCGGCGATGGCCGGCTCGGCGACGACCGCCTTCCTGCTGGAGCGCGTCGCCTACCGGCCTCTGCGCCGCCGGACGACGTCCCGACTGGCCGCCCTGATCTCGGCCATCGGCGCCTCGTTCTTCATCCAGGAGGTCTTCGCCCTCCGGTACGGGCGCGACATCCTGCCGTTCCCGAGGATCATGAACAAGACGGTGCTGTTCCACATCGGCTCGGGCGAGGTTCGCACCGACAAGGTCCTCGTCGTGGTGGCCGCCGTCGTGATGATGTTCCTGCTCGACCGCTTCGTGGGCACGAGCCGCCTGGGTCGGGGCATCCGCGCCACCGCTCAGGACCCGGAGATGGCAGTCCTGATGGGAGTGAACATCGATCGGGTCGTGGTGATGACCTTCATCCTGGGCGGGCTGATGGCCGGCGTGGCCGCCCTGCTGTTCGGCACCTTCTTCGAGGTCACCCAGTACAACATCGGCTTCCTGCTCGGCATCAAGGCCTTCACCGCCGCCGTGCTGGGAGGGATCGGCAACCTCAGGGGAGCGCTCGCGGGCGGTTTCGCCCTCGGCCTCATCGAGTCCTACGGGGCCAGCATCTTCGGAGCCGAGTGGAAGGACGTCATCGCCTTCGTGGTCCTGGTCCTGGTCCTTCTGGTCCGGCCCACGGGCCTGCTGGGCGAGCAGCTGGCGAGGAGCAGGATATGAGGGTCCTCCGCCGACCCGCCCCTCCCAGCCCAGACGAGGGGAGCCGGCGGGCCCAGGCCCTCGCCCGCCCGTGGCGCCCGTTCGACCGGCCCCGGCGACGGGTGGCAGCTCTCAGATCCTCGCTGGCCCGCCGGCGCGCTGCGGCCGTCGCCTGGCGGGCCGGCCTCCCCGACATCACGAGTCCCCTCGCCCGTGCCTGGAGCCGGCTCCCCCGCTGGAGCAGGTGGGGAGTCGGCTTCGGAGTCATCGTGCTGGCCGTGCTCGCTCCAGCTGACGCGGTGGGCCAGATCATGGCGCCAGCCAGCGACTGGAAGACGCTGCTCTTCTACCCGATCGGCATCTTCGTGCTCCTGGCGGTGGGGCTCAACGTCGTCGTCGGCCAGGCCGGCATCCTCGACCTCGGGTACGTGGCCTTCTTCGCCATCGGCGGGTACACGATGGCGCTCCTGGGCGTCGACGTCGGCCTCGACTTCTGGATCATCCTGCCCACCGCGGTCGTCCTGTGCGCCGTGTCGGGGCTGGTCCTCGGCGCGCCTGCCCTGCGTCTCCGGGGCGACTACCTGGCCATCGTGACCCTGGGTTTCGGTGAGATCATTCGGATCTCGGCCACGAACGCCAGCTGGACCGGCGGGCCGAGGGGTATCGCCGAGATCCCTCACCCACCCGACATCGGGCACCTGAACGCCTTCACCTACGGGGTGCTCGACCCCCGCCCGTACTACTACCTCGTGCTGGGCATGATCGTGCTCGTCATCCTCGTCGCCCGCCGACTGGAGCGCAGCCGGGTCGGTCGAGCCTGGGCCGCCATCCGCGAGGACGAGGACGCCGCCGCCCTCATGGGAGTGCCAACCTTTCGGTTCAAGCTGTGGGCGTTCGCCATCGGAGGCACCATCGGCGGCAGCGCGGGGGTCATGTTCGCCGCCAAGAACATCGCCATCACCCCCGACAACTTCCCCCTGCTGCTGTCGATCCTGGTGCTCTCGGCCGTCGTCCTCGGGGGATCGGGCAACCTGCCCGGTGTGATCCTGGGCGCGTTCCTCGTGGCCTGGCTGCCCGAGCGCTTTCGCGGACTGGCTGACTATCGGGTCCTCGTGTTCGGCGCGGCCCTCGTGGTCATGATGATCTTCCGTCCCGAAGGGATCCTGCCATCACGGCGACGTCGATCGAGCCTGAGAACGGGAGGCGCCTCGGGGTCGGCGCCGACGGCGCTCGTCGAACAGGAGGAGAAGACCTGACCGTGGACCGTCTGCTGGAGCTCACCGGCGTGACGGTCCGCTTCGGCGGGCTCGTCGCCGTGGCCGACCTCGATCTGCACGTCGACCAGGGTGAGATCTTCTCCCTCATCGGACCGAACGGAGCGGGCAAGACGACGGTGTTCAACGTCTTGACGGGGGTCTACCAGCCGGCGGAAGGATCGCTCACCCTCTCGGGCCAGTCGCTGCGGGGGCGCAAGCGGCATCAGGTCGCCCGTCTCGGCGTGGCCCGGACGTTCCAGAACCTCCGTCTGTTCGGCAACATGTCGGCGCTGGAGAACGTGATGGTCGGAGCGGACGCCCGTCACCGTACGGGCATCCCGGGCGCCGTGCTCGGTCTGCCCACCCACCGGGCCGAGGAGCGGGAGGGCCGGGCGGCCGCCATGGAGCACCTGGAGCTGGTGGGCATCGCCGACCTCGCCGGCGAGGCCGCCAGCAACCTCTCCTATGGTGACCAACGGCGACTCGAGATCGCCCGTGCCCTGGCCACCGAGCCCCGCCTGCTCCTGCTCGACGAGCCGACCGCGGGCATGAACCCACCGGAGAAGCGGGCGCTGCAGGCGCTGGTGCGGGGCATTCGAGACCGGGGCATCACGGTGCTGCTCATCGAGCACGACATGAGCGTGGTGATGACCATCAGCGACCGGGTGGCCGTGCTCGACTTCGGGCGCAAGATCGCCGAGGGGCTTCCCTCCGAGGTGCGCACCGACCCGGCTGTCATCACCGCCTATCTCGGGGCACCCACCGATGCTGCTTGAGGTCGAGTCGATCCACGTGCACTACGGCAAGGTCGAAGCGCTGAAAGGCGTCTCCCTGGCGGTCGCAGAGGGCGAGATCGTGAGCCTCATCGGGGCCAACGGGGCGGGCAAGACCACGGTGCTGCGAACCATCTCCGGCCTGCGCCGGGTGACGTCCGGTCGTATCCGGTTCGAGGACGAGGACATCACCCACCTCCCCGGCCATCGCCGCGTCGCCGCCGGCCTGTGCCAGGTGCCCGAGGGTCGGGGGATCTTCCCGGGCATGTCCGTGATGGAGAACCTCGAGATGGGTGCCTACGGGCGCCCGACGAGGAGCCACCTCTCCGAGGACTACGAGCGGGCCTTCAGCCTCTTCCCCCGGCTTTCGGACCGGCGAAAGCAGGCGGGCGGGACGCTCTCGGGCGGCGAGCAGCAGATGCTCGCCATCGCCCGCGCGCTCATGGCCCGGCCGCGCCTGGTGATGCTCGACGAGCCGTCGATGGGCCTCGCCCCGCTGCTGGTGACCCAGATCTTCGACATCATCGTCGAGATCAACAAGCAGGGCACCACCGTGCTGCTGGTCGAGCAGAACGCGGCCCAGGCCCTGGCCCGAGCCCACCGGGCCTACGTCCTGGAGACGGGGAGGGTGGCGAAGACCAGCGATGCGGCAACGCTGCTGGCCGACGACTCCGTCCGGTCGGCCTACCTGGGCGTCGACTCCACAGGTTGACCGCCGCCGGCCGGCCTGACCACGACCTTCCCGATCGTCCGCCGACTGCCGAGCAGCTCGAGCCCGGTGACGGCGTCGTCCAGGCCGAGCTCGGCGAACACCACCGGCGCGATCAGACCTTCACCGAACAGGCGCACGAGCTCTGTGTGACAGGCGGCGACGGCATCGGGATCGTGATCGAGATAGGCGCCCCAGTGGAGGCCGACGACGGCGTAGTTCTTCACCAGGATGTGGTTGGCAGGGACGTCGGGGATGCGGCCGCTGGCGAAGCCGATCACCAGCAGCCGACCCTCCCAGGCGATGACCTTCCTCGACCGGTCGAACGTGTCGCCACCGACGGGGTCGTAGACGACGTCGGCTCCGTGACCACCAGTGGCCCGTTTCACGACGGTGACGAAATCCTCGGTCGAGTAGTCGACGACGACCTCGGCTCCGAGCCGACGGCACAGCTCGACCTTCTCGGCCCCGGCGGCGGTGGCGATGACCCGGGCCCCGGCGGCCACCCCGAGCTGCACCGCGGCCGAGCCCACTCCGCCGGCCGCGGCGTGGACGAGCAACCACTCACCGGGGCGCAGGGCAGCCCGACGGTGCAGCGCGAACCACGACGTCTGGTAGGAGATGTGCATCGCCGCCGCCGATGCGTCATCGAGGTCGTCGGGGATCGGATAGGTGACCGCCGCCGGCGTGACCAGCTGCTCGGCCAGCCCGCCGTGCGGAAGACGAGGCACGGCGATGACCCGTTGGCCGACCGCCCGGTCGCGGACTCCTTCGCCGAGCGCCACGATCCGTCCGCTCGTCTCCAGCCCGGGGGTGAACGGCAGTGGGGGGCGCTGCTGGTACTGGCCCCGGCACAGCAGGATGTCGGCAAAATTGAGCCCGCAGACGGCGACCTCCACGGCCACCTCACCCGGGCCGGGAGAAGGCTCCTTGACGTCCTCGAGCCGGAGTGCGTCGGCGGGGTCGCCGAGCTGGTGGACGGTCCAGGCGCGCACGGCAGCCAGCTTGTCACCGCTCCCGGTCAGATGAGCGCGGCCATGAGCTCGGCCTGGGCCTGGGTCGATCCGAACACGGTGTCGAGGACCCGGGCCCGCTTCAGGTACAGGTGGGCGTCGACCTCCCACGTGAAGCCCATCCCCCCGTGCACCTGGATGCACGCCTTGCCGTTGGTCAGCGCCGCCTCGCCCGCCATCAGCTTGGCGGTGGCGACCGCCCGCCGCAGGTCCCCGACGCCCGGATCGTCGAGGTGCACGCCCGCGGCGTAGACCGCCGCCCTGGCCACCTCGGTGCGCACCAGCATGTCGGCCAGGATGTGCTTGACGGCCTGGAACGACCCGATCGGCCGATCGAACTGCTGTCGTTGCTTGGCGTAGCTCACGGCCATGTCGGTGACCGCCTCGGCCAGGCCGAGAAGAAGGGCGGCGGCCAAGGTCGCTCCCTCCAGGCGCCAGGCAGCGGCGACCTCGGGACCCGCCACCAGGACGCCCGGCGGCAGCTCCTGCACGGTGTGCATGGGCGTCAGGGGGTCGAGGGGGTGGGGCACCAGCTCGCCCTTCACCGCTGACGGGACGACCTCCCACACTCCGGCATCGTCCATCACCAGCAGCCCGTCCAGGACGGCGAGGTGCTCGACCAGCACCGGGGATCGCGGATCGGCCTGGCCCTGGCGCTCGATGCCACCGACCACCCGCTCCCCCGTCGCGGCCCCGTCGACCACCCCGGCACCGAGGTGGGTCCACAGCAAGGGTCCGGGCACGAGGGCCCGGCCGAGCTCCTCGAACACGAGGACGGCCTCGCAGCTCCCGAGGCCGACACCGCCGTCCTGCTCGCGCTGGCGCAGCGAGAACACGCCGGCCTCGGCCAGACGACGCCACAGACCCGGTTCGACGCCGCCGTGTTCCTCCAGCGAGCGGATGGTGGCCATCGGGTAGGCGCGGGCGCACAGCTTTCGCACCGCGTCCTGCAGCGCCTCCTGGTCCTCGTCGAGCTCGAAATCCACGTCTCGCCTCGCTTCCGAGCGGCTCAGCGCTCCCGGGGCAGGCCCAGGACTCGCTCGCCCAGGATGTTGCGCTGGATCTGCGAGGTGCCGGCGGCGATGGAGAGCGAGAGGGCGTGCACCCAACCGTGGACCTGCTCGCCGCTGCCAACGGCCCCGATATCGTCGAACGAGAGCCCCGCCCGGCCAAGGATCCGCATGGCGAGGTCACCGAGGCGGTGACGCACCTCGGAATAGTGCAGCTTGAACACCGATCCTCCGACGCCGGGCACGCCAGTCCGGGACGCCTGGGTGACGTTCCGCTTGGTCAGTGACCAGAGGGCGTCGAGATCGGCCGCCAGGTGTCCGAGCTCGCGCCTGACCCCGCTGTCGTCCCAGGGGTGGACCCCGTTCCCGGTCGACCGGGCGATCGCGACCAGGCTCTCCAGCAGCTCCATCGACTGCAGCAGCTCGCTCACCAGCGCGGTGCCTCGCTCGAAGCTGAAGGTGACCATGGCCACCCGCCAGCCGTCGTTCTCGGCGCCGACCCGGTTGGTCACCGGGACCCGCACCTCGTCCAGGAACACCTCGCTGAACTCGGCCGACCCGTAGATCGTGCGCAGCGGGCGGACCTCGACGCCGGGGCTGTCCACGGGCAGGATCAGCCAGGAGATCCCCCGGTGCTTGGGCGCGTCCGGATCCGTACGGACCAGCAGCTCGCAGAAGTCGGCCACCTCGGCGTGCGAGGTCCAGATCTTCTGCCCCGTCACCACGTAGTCGTCGCCGTCGCGCACGGCGCGGGTGCCCAGGGAGGCGAGGTCAGACCCCGCCCCGGGCTCGGAGAAGCCCTGGCACCAGACCTCGTCGCCGCGCAGGATCGGTGGGAGATAGCGCGATCGCTGCTCGGGCGTGGCCTCGGCGATGAGGGTGGGACCGGCGTGCAGCAGCCCCACGAAGTTGACCCCCACGTAGGGGGCGTGGGCACGCTCGGTCTCCTCCAGGAACGCAAGGTGCTCGGCCGGCGAGGCACCCCGGCCGCCCAGCTCCTTGGGCCAGTTGATGCCCGCGTAGCCGGCATCGAACAGCATCCGCTGCCACGCCGTGTCGTAGGCGCGGCGCCCCGGCCAATCGTCCAACGCCGGAGGCGAACCCACCGTGGGCAGCACCCGGTCGAGCCATGTCTTGAGGTCCGCTCGGAACCGCTCCTCGCTCTCGGAATAGCGAAGGTTCACTCGAAGCCCGGGAACGAGAGCCCTGCGGTCATGCCGCCCTCGATGAGGAACTCGGACCCCGTCGAGTACGAGCTCTCGTCCGACGCGAGGAAGGCGACCAGCCGGGCCACCTCGTCGGGCCTGCCGATCCGCCCGATCGGCTGGTGTCGGTAGGCGGCGTCCTTGTTGGACTGGTCCACCTGGTCGAGCGCCAGCATGGGGGTGTCGATGCCACCGGGATGGACGGAGTTCACGCGGATGCCGAACCGACCCAGCTCGAGGGCAGCGGACTTGGTCATGCCCCGCACGGCGAACTTGCTCGCCGTGTAGGCGGTCGCGCCCGCCATGCCCTCGAGACCCTGGGTCGAGGAGATGTTCACGATGGCGCCACCGCCCGCCGCCTTGAGCGCCGGGATGGCCGCCTTCATACCGAGGAAACAGCCGAACTGGTTGACCTCGATGACCTGGCGGTACTCCTCGAACGAGGTCCGCTCGATGGAGCCGAAGCGGAGGATCCCGGCGTTGTTGACGAGCACGTTCAGCGTCCCGAACCGGCTCGTCGCCGCCTCGACCGCCCCTTCCCAGTCGTCGGGGCGGGTGACGTCGAGATGGACGTAGGCAGCCGCGTCCCCGATGTCCACGGCCAGCTTCTCTCCTCCACCGTCGAGCACGTCGCCGACCACGACCTTGGCCCCCTCGGCGGCGAAGAGCCGGGCCTCGGCCTCGCCCTGGCCCCGGGCCCCGCCGGAGATGAGCGCCACCTTCCCGTCCAGTCTGCCCACGACAGCCCTTCCTCTCTCGGACCAGCCTCCCGGTCGCGGCATTCGCTCCTCACGGTCGCTCATTTCCTGACACAGCGTCAATCCGGGCCGGGACTCGCCCCAGGCGCCTGGGGCGCCACCGATAGTGTCGGCGGCGTGAGCGACGGGCCTCTCGCCGACATCCGGGTCATCGACTGCTCCGGCCTGATCGCGGCGCCCGGCTGTGCGCGGTACCTGGCCGACTTCGGTGCCGATGTGATCAAGGTGGAGCGACCCGACGGGGGTGACCCGGCGCGCGACCTGGGCTGGCGCGACACGAGGGACGGCGTGTCGTTGTGGTGGAAGCTCGAGGGGCGCAACAAGCGGTGCGTGACCCTTGACCTCAAGTCGACCGACGGGCGCCAGGCCATGCTCGGTCTGTGCGACGACGCCCACGTGCTCGTCGAGAACTTCCGACCGGGCACCCTCGAGCGGCTGGGCCTCGGACCGGACGTGCTGCTGGCGCGCAACCCGCGGCTCGTCATCACCCGCATCACCGGGTTCGGCCAGGACGGCCCCTACGCCGGCCGTCCGGGCTTCGCCACCCTGGCCGAGGCCATGTCGGGCTTCGCCGCCATCAACGGCGAGCCCGAAGGCGCGCCGCTGCTCCCTCCGGTCGCCCTCACCGACGAGGTGACCGCGCTCGTCGGCGCGTTCGCCACCATGGTCGCCCTGCACTCCGGGGTCGGTCAGGTGGTCGACGCCAACCTGCTCGAATCGATGCTCCAGGTCATGGGTCCGCTGCCGGCGGCCTACGCCGTGCTCGGCTACGAGCAGCCTCGCCTGGGGTCTGGCATCCCGTACAGCGTCCCGCGTGGCACCTACCGCTGTGCCGACGGATCGTGGGTGGCGATCAGCACCTCGTCGGAGCCGGTCGCCCGACGCCTCCTGGACCTGGTCGGGCTGGGTGACGACCATCGCCTGCGCACCAACGCAGGGCGCGCCGCGCACCGCGAGGAGGTCGACCGCGCCGTCGGTGACTGGATCGGCGCCCGGGCCATGCCGCAGGTGCTCGGCTCACTGAACGCGGCCGACGTCGCCGTGGCCCCCGTCATGGGCATGGCCGACATCCTCGGCGATCCCCATGTGACCGCCCGCGGTGCCGTGGGCGACGTGGAGGGCACTCCGATGCAGGGCGTCGTCGCCCGTCTCTCAGCCACGCCCGGCCGTATCCGCTGGTCCGGCCGGCCACTGGGTGCTGACAACGAGGAGGTGCTGGGCCGACCCCGCCTGCCGGGTCGGCCTTAGGCCTCGAGGAACCGCCGCACGCCGAGGGCCGAACCACCGGCTCCGACGACGACTCCCACGAACAGCACGAAGAGCTCGGTGAAGAACAGATCTCGGCCCGAGACGACGATCGACTGGAACAGGGTGACGTCATAGTGCTGCACCGAGTACTGGAGCAGGAAGCTGACGACCGCGACCACAGCTGCGGCCACGATCGCCCCGGCCAACCCTTGGATCACGCCCTCCAGCATGTACGGCACCCTGATGAACCAGTTCGTGGCGCCCACGAGCTTCATCACGGTCACCTCTCGCCGTCGGGCGAAGATCGCCATCCGGATGGCGTTCAGGATGAGCACCGCCGCCGCTATCAGCAGGACGACGGCGACGCTCAAGAGGACCGCCTGGGCGATCCCGGTGACCCTGAGCAGGGTGTCGACCGACTGCTTGGCGTACACGACGTTCCTGACCCCGGGGTAGGACCTGACCGCGGATCCCACCTGCTCGACGTGCTGGGCGTCGCGCGCCACGACGCGGAACGACGGCGGCAGGTCAGCAGCGGTGGCACTCTGCACCAGGTCCGGCTGGTTGGCGAACATCGTGCGGAACTCGCTGAAGGAGCACGTCTGGTTGCAGTAGGTGGTCCGCTTGACCTCCTGCATCGCCCCCAGCCGCTGCGCCACGGCCTGGGTCTGATCGAGGGGCGCCTGGGGCTGCATGAAGACTGCCAGCTGGACCCCGCCCTTCCAACGCGTCGTGGCGGTGGACACTCCCTGCTTGAGCAGCAGCGCCGAACCGACGAGTGAGAGGGAGACGGCGACCGTGAGCACCGCGGCCACCGTCATCAGTCGGTTGCGCCACAGGTTGGTGCCCGTCTCTCGGGCGACGTAGTCGAGCGACAGGGCCATCAGCGCAGTCCCTTGACCCCGGTCGAGGTCGGCTCGATCACGGTCCTGTCGTCGACCAGCTCCTCGAGCTGACCCTCGGGGGCGTCGTAGGCGCCCTCGTCCTCGTCGCGGACGACGATGCCGTCCTCGAGCTCGATCACCCGCCGTCGCATGGTGTTGACGATGGCGTCGTTGTGGGTGGCCATGAGAACCGTCGTGCCCGTCCGGCTGATGCGGTCGAGGAGCTTCGTCACGTCGGCGCCGCCGCCGGGATCGATGTTGCCGGTGGGCTCGTCGGCCAGGAGGATGAGAGGCCGGTTCACGAAGGCGCGGGCGACCGCCACACGCTGCTGCTCCCCGCCCGAGAGCTCACCGGGCAGGCAGTCCCACTTGTCCCCGAGGCCGACCAGGTCGAGAGCCTGGGGAACCTGGGACGCCACCACGGACTTGGGCCGGCCGATGACCTCGAGCGCGAAGGCCACGTTGGCGAACACCGACTTGCTCGGCAGCAGGCGGAAGTCCTGGAAGACGCAGCCGATGTTGCGCCGGAGGTACGGCACCTTCCAGTGCCGCAACCGGCCGATGTTCCAGCCCGCCACCCAGATCTGCCCGCGATCAGGGACTTCCTCGCGCAGGATCAGGCGGATGAACGTCGACTTCCCGGCCCCGGAAGGACCGACGAGGAAGACGAACTCGCCCCTGCCGATCTCAACCGAGCAGTCGCGAAGGGCGCTGACGGATCCCTTGTAGGTCTTGCTGACGTTGTCCAGTCGGATCATAGATATCCACGGAGCAGCGCCCTCCCGCGCCGAACAGCGCCGGCCACTTGCGAGTAGGGACCCTAGCATCCCCCGCGGGGCGCACCGCCAATTGGCGGACTGGCTAGGTGTCCCCCTGGGCCCGCCGCCAGCGGAGGAATGACTCCATGAACCCGTCGAGGTCGCCGTCGAGCACAGCATCGACGTTCCCTGTCTCCTCGTTGGTCCTGAGGTCCTTCACCAGCTGGTACGGCGCCAGGACGTACGACCGGATCTGGTTGCCCCAGGCCACGTCGGTCTGCGGTCCGGAGATGGCGTCGAGCTCCGCCTGGCGCTCCTCCCGTTGCCGATCGGCGAGCTTGGCTCCGAGGATCTGAAGCGCCTTGGCCTTGTTCTGGTGCTGGCTGCGCTCGTTCTGGACCGAGACGACGATGCCCGTGGGCAGGTGGGTGATGCGCACAGCCGAGTCGGTGACGTTGACGTGCTGTCCGCCGGCGCCGGACGAACGGTAGGTGTCCACCCGAAGGTCCTTCTCGTCGATGTCGACGGTGGACACGTCGTCGAGGAAGGGCGTGGCATCGAGCGACGCGAAGCTGGTCTGACGCCGCTTCTGGGCGTCGAACGGTGACATGCGCACCAGACGGTGCACACCACGTTCGGCCGCCAGCAGGCCGTAGGCGTACCGGCCCCGGACGATGAACGTGGCCGACAGGATGCCGGCCTCCTGGCCGGGCGACACCTCGTCGACCTCGACCGAGAAGCCGCGGCGCTCGGCCCAGCGCAGGTACATGCGCAGCAACATCTCGGCCCAGTCCTGGGCGTCGGTGCCGCCGGCTCCGGCGTGGATCTCCGCCACCGCGTCCCGGTCGTCGTGCTCACCGGAGAACAGTGAACGCAGCTCGAGGGCGTCGAGCTGGCGTCCGAGGTCGGCCACCGCCTCGGCCAGCTCCGGCTCCACCGACGCGTCGCCCTCCTCGACGGCCAGCTGGTACAGGGTCTCGGCGTCGGCCAGCCGGGCGTCGAGGCCGGTCACCAGCTCGACGTCGCCGCCCACCCGACCGTAGGCCGTGGTGGTGGCCCGAGCCGCGTCGGGGTCGTCCCACAGGTCGGGCCGTCCCACCTCGGCCTCCAGCGCCGACAGGCGGGCCTGGAGCCCCGCCAGGTCCAGGTAGGTCTTGGCCTCCTCGAGACGCTTGCGCAGGGTGGCCAGGTCGTCAGCGAAGTCGCGCACCGGCCACTCCGAGCCGCCGGACGCGGGGCCGCGGCCTCAACGGCCGTGGCACAGCTTGTACTTCTTGCCGCTCCCACACCAGCAGGGATCGTTGCGCCCGATCTTGTCCCGGTCGGACTTGACCGTGGGCGCCTGTGCGGTGAAGCCGTCGGGTCCCGACGCTGCCGCCGGGGCCTGCTCCGCGGCTGCCCCCTGATCGGGCAACTGGGCCAGCGCCGCCTGGGCCTGCTCCTGGGCCTGTTGGGCCTGCTGGGCTGCCAGCGCGATGCTGGCCGGTCCCTGGACCGGGTCGTCGGCGGCGAGGTAGCTGGCCTGGCCCAGGTCGGGCTCGGCCGCCGGCTCCGTGAGGACCTCGACGTGGAGCACGTAGCGCAGGTAGTCGTCGTCGATGGCGTCCATGAGCTGGCCGAACATGCTGAAGCCCTCCCGCTGCCAGGCCACCAGCGGATCCTGCTGGCCCATCGCCCGCAGGTTGATGCCCTCGCGCAGGTAGTCCATCTCGGCCAGGTGCTCCCGCCAGCGCTGGTCGATGATCTGGAGCATGATCTCGCGCTCGAGGGAACGGGCCATGTCCGGCCCGCCGGGGATGGTCGTCTCCCGCTCGGCGTAGAAGTCGACCGCCTCGGCCCGGATGCTCTCGTAGAGCTGGTCGGACGTCTCCGCCTGGCGCAGGTCCTCCTCGGTGAACTTCGTCGGGTAGTACTGGCCGACCTCGGAGACCAGGGAGGCGAGATCCCAGTCCTCGACGTAGCCCTCGCAGGTCGCCATGACCACCGAGTCGAGCGCCTCGTCCAGCAGCTCCTCGGTCCGCTCCCGCAGGTCCTCGCCGTCGAGCACCTGGATCCGGCGCTGGTAGATGACCTTGCGCTGCTCGTTCATGACCTCGTCGTACTTGAGCACGTCCTTGCGGATCTCGGCGTTGCGGGCCTCGACCGTGTTCTGCGCCCGCTCGATGGCGCGCGTCACCATCCTCGCCTCGATGGGGACGTCCTCGGGAAGTGCCTTGCCCATCACCCAGTTCATGGCCCCGGTGGCGAAGAGCCGCATGAGCTCGTCCTCGAGCGACAGGAAGAACCTGCTCTCCCCCGGATCTCCCTGACGTCCGGACCGACCACGGAGCTGGTTGTCGATACGGCGGCTCTCGTGGCGCTCGCTGCCGAGCACGTACAGCCCCCCGAGGGCGCGGATCTTGTCGCCCTCCTCCTTGCACTGGCTCTCGTACTTGGCCCGCAGGTCGGCCCGCAGGACACGCCCCTCGTCGCTCTCGGGGTCGAGCCCCTGGGCCGTCACCTCCTGGATCGCAAGGCCGTCGGGATTGCCCCCCAACAGAATGTCGACGCCCCGACCGGCCATGTTGGTGGCAACGGTGATGGCGTGGAGCCGGCCCGCCTGGGCGACGATCTGTGCCTCCCGGGCGTGCTGCTTGGCGTTCAGCACGTTGTGCGAGATCCCTCGTATATCGAGGAGCCGCGAGAGGACCTCGGACTTGGCGACCGACGCCGTGCCCACCAGCACGGGCTGGCCGCGCTCGTAGCGCTCGATCAGGTCATCGACCACGGCGTCGAACTTGGCCTGTTCGCTCTTGTACACCAGGTCGGGGTGGTCGGCACGGATCATCGGCAGGTTGGTGGGGATCGGCACGACCGGGAGGTCGTAGGTGTTGGCGAACTCCGATGCCTCGGTCTCCGCCGTGCCCGTCATCCCGGCGAGCTTCTCGTAGAGGCGGAAGTAGTTCTGGAGGGTCACCGTCGCCCAGGTGTGGTTCTCCTCCTTGATGCGGACCCGCTCCTTGGCCTCGACAGCCTGGTGGAGCCCGTCGGACCAGCGCCGGCCCTCCAGGATCCGGCCGGTGAACTCGTCGACGATCTTCGCCTCGCCACCGGCGACGATGTAGTCCTTGTCCCGGGTGTACAGCTCCTTGGCCCGGAGAGCCTGCTGGAGCTGGTGGACGTAGTTCACCGACACGGCGTCGTAGAGGTTGCCGACCCCGATCTGGGACTCGACCTTCTCGATGCCGTCCTCGGTCGGGAAGACCGTCCGCTTCTCCTCGTCCACCTCGTAGTCGACGTCGCGCTTGAGCGTTCGCACGACCCCAGCGAACTGGTAGTAGAGCCGGGCCGACTCGGCCGCGGGGCCGCTGATGATGAGGGGCGTCCGAGCCTCGTCGATGAGGATGGAGTCGACCTCGTCGACGATGGCGTAGACGTGCCCCCGCTGCACCATGGCATCGCGCGACCTGGCCATGTTGTCGCGCAGGTAGTCGAAGCCGAACTCGGTGTTGGTGCCGTAGGTCACGTCTGCGGCGTAGGCCGCCCGCTTGGCCTCGGCGTCCTCCACCGTGGGGACGACCAGCCCCACGTCGAGCCCGAGCGAGCGGTGGATCTGGCCCATCCACTCGGCGTCGCGGGCCGCCAGGTAGTCGTTCACGGTCACGACGTGCACGCCCTGCCCGGTGAGACCGTTGAGATAGACGGGCAGGGTGGACACGAGCGTCTTGCCCTCACCCGTCTTCATCTCGGCGATCCAGCCGAAGTGGAGGGCCATCCCCCCCATGAGCTGCACGTCGAAGTGCCGCTGGCCGATGACCCGCTGGGCGGCCTCCCGCACCACGGCGAAGGCCTCCACCAACAGGTCGTCGAGGCCTTCCCCCCGGTCCAGGCGCTCCCTGAACTCCACCGTTCGGTGCCGCAGGGCGGCGTCGTCCAGCGACTGCACCTCGGGCTCGAGGTCGTTGATCAGCGGAACGATCTCCTGGAGGCGGCGGAGCTTCTTCCCCTCGCCCGCGCGCAGCATCTTGGTGAGGACGCTCATCGTCAGCCCAGTGTACTGGGGGCCCTGCTCACTTCTGGGCGGGCGACGGCCCCCTCCCGCCGGAGCGCGCTCCGGCACTCCTCCGGTTCCACCTATTGTCGAAAGTTCGCGCCGCGCTGAACGAGATCCGGCCCAATTTCGAGAATACGTGGAACCGCGGAGATCCGTGCCTCTGCGCCTCCCTCCGCTCACTGGCGGGCTGGAGGACTGAGGGAGCGACCTAGCGGTCTTCAGCCTCGATGAGGCGCTCGCGGACGGCGTAGATGACCGCTTGCATCCTCGAGTGGAGGTGGAGCTTGTCGAGGATGTTGTGGACGTGGTTCTTGACGGTGTTCTCCGAGATGTACAGCGAGTCGGCGATGTCCCGGTTGCTCATCCCCCGGGCCACCAGCTTGAGCACCTCGAGCTCCCGGCCCGTCAGCTCCGGCGGGGGGACCTGGGGTCGCTCCTCGGCCCGCCTGACCAGGGAGTTGAACTCGGTGAGCAACTTGGACGCCATCGAGGGCGAGATGAGGCTCTGGCCCTGGACGACGGCGCGGATGGCGTCGGCCACCTCCTCCACCGAGATCTCCTTGAGCAGGTAGCCGTTGGCCCCCGCCTTCACCGCCTCGTAGAGGTCCTCCTCCTCGTCGCTCACGGTGAGCATCAGGATCCTGGTCGACGGGGTCACCGTGCGTATGGTGCGCGCCGCCTCGATGCCGTTGACCTGCGGCATCCGCACGTCCATCAGCACCACGTCGGGAGCGAGCTCCTCGGCCTTGGCGACCGCCTCGGCCCCGTCCTCGGCCTCGCCCACGACCTCGATCCCACCCTCGGTGCCCAGCACCACGTACAAGCCCCGGCGGAACAGCGCCTGGTCGTCCGCGATCAGCACGCGGATGACCTGGCCGTCCTGTCCCGAGATCTGGTTGTCGACCAAGACTCCCCCCGTCGTGTCAGGTGGTATCGATTAGTCCGATTTGACCGTCCTTCCGCCGGTATACCACCGCGGCACGGCCCGTTTCAGCATTGGTGAACAGGATGAACCCCCGGCCGAGCAGGTCGAGCTCCAGCGCCGCCTCCTCCGGGGTCATGGGCTTGGCATCGGATTGGACCGTCCGGATGATGCGCGGCTGCTCGTCCGCTACGTCCTCCTCGTCGCTGTCGTCGTCCAACACTGCGGCCGACGCCTCGGGACCGGGCACCCCTCCGGCGTGGCGGCGAGGGTGGGACCGTCCGATCAAGCGCCCCTTCAGCTTCTCCATCCGGTGCTCGAGCTTGTCGACCACCCGATCGACGGCGGCGAAGGTGTCGGTCGCCGCCGCCCTGGCCCGCACGATGTGACCATGGCCCACCACGGTCACCTCGCACACCTCCTTGTCGGCGATGCGCGGATTGCGCTCCTCGAGGAAGCGAACCTCGGCCCGCTCCATCGAGTCGAGGTAGCGCCCCAGACGGGTGACCTTCTCCTCCACGGTTGCCTTCAGCACCTCCGACACCTCGACGTTTCGGCCCTGGATCGAGATGTCCACGTGCGTTCCTCCTGTGTCAATGTGCGGGCCGCGAGCGGCTGACCTGGTCTTTGACCCCACACTCGCCTGCCGAGAGGGTGGCGGACGGGGCGCTGGCGGCCGGCTGGCCCCACAGCGCACCCTGGCGCCCGCGTCGCCTCTTCGCCGCCGGTGCCGAGGATCGGCACGTCGGCGGGCAGGACTTACTCCTAAGCCGCACCATGCTCAGCAACCACGGGTTGCCTTACGTGGGTCGTTTCGCCTACGGCTGGCCTCGACTTGCAACCACAGACCCGCACGCAGCCCATACGAGAGTGTAGGACGTGCTGACGGGATGCGGCCTAGTCAGTACGTGCCAGTCGTCCAGTAAGCCCGGTCCGGCCCGGTGCAGGGCCGGGGCTACTCCTCGGACGGCCCTCCCGGGCCCGCCGTGAGACCGCTCTTGATCTCGGACAGGGCCGGGACGGGCCCTGGGTCGAGCCCCTCCTGGGCGGCCAGGTGCAACGAGACGAAGTCGCCGAAGATGACGAGGTCCAGAAGCTGGGCCAGGCGTCCCTCACCCTCGCCCTCGACCTCCTCGATCCCGGCGACCACCTCGCGCACGATGTCGTCTACCAGCTCGAAGCGACGAGCGATCCGGGGGTGCTCGTCACCGTGCCTGAGGTTCACGAGAGTGAGGAGCTGGCGGGTGATGTCCCCGTGCTGGCCCCATCCGGCCACCTCGTTGTGGCACAGCTCCGGCTGGGTCGCGGCGAAGGCCGGGGCCTTGGCGTTCTCGTTGACGTCCGCCTTCCAGCGCCAGGCGGCGACGGAGCCGATCCCGGCTGCCCCGTAGACGAGTGGGATCGTTCTCCCGATGCGACGGGCGAGCGCCTCGGCCGGGCTCGCCGGCCCGACGAGCTGGTCCCGGCGGCGCCGCAGCTGGGCGACAGCCTGATCGACCCACCGTCGGGCGCCCGGGAGCAGGCGCAGGTCCTCGGCCACGGCGAGCAGCGGGACGGTCATGGCCCCCACAGCGGCGCGCGGCTGAGGAATGCCGTCGGGCACCGGCAGGACCGGTGCCCCCCAATCGTCGGCCCGCTTGGCCAGCTCGCCGCCGCTCGTGACCACGACCACTGCCGCGCCGCGTGACACCGCAGCCTGAGCGGCCTCCACCGTCTCCTCGGTGTCGCCAGAGAACGAGACGGCGAACACCAACGACGCCGGGCCGACGAAGCCCGGTGGGCAGTAGGACTTCACGACCGAGACCGGCACGGCCAGCTCCGGGCCGGCCGTCGCCTGGAACACGTCGCCCGCGATTCCGCTGCCCCCCATGCCCAGCACCACCACGTTGGCGATCGACCCGCGGGGCAGCGGGCCCGCCATCTGCTCGAAAGCCTGGGCGGCACTGGCGACCTGCTCGGGGAGCTGGGCGGCGGCGTCCCACATCCCCAGCGTGTCGAGCCGCTCGCTCACGCCGGCGCGCCGCCCGACGGGCTCTCCCCCGGATCGAAGGTCGGCCTGATTCCGTCCGTCTCGGCCTTCGCCACCAGGCGGCCATGCTCGCTGTCGTCCACCGTCTCGGCCTCGTCGATCAGCATGATCGGGATGTCGTCGCGGATGGCGTACCGCCGGTGGAGACGGGGGTTGTAGAGGCTGTCCTCGTCGGCGAAGTACAGCAGCGGTCCCTTGTCCTCGGGACAGGCCAGGATCTCCAGCAGCATCGGGTCGAGTGCCACCTCAGCTCTCCCTTCGGTGGATGGGACCGGCAGCGGCGACGTCCCCGGCGGTCCCGTCGATCAGCGACAGGATCTCGCCCAGGTGAGTGTCCCGCTCGGCCGGCGTTCGGGCTTCGAGGTTCAGACGGAGCAGTGGCTCGGTGTTCGAGGGGCGGACGTTGAACCACCACTCGCCCCAGTCGGCGGTCAGCCCGTCGGTGCGGTCGAGGGTCGCCCCGCTCGCCGAGGCCAGCTCGGTGGCGATCGACTCGACGATCCGACCAGGGTCGGAGACCTCGATGTTGATCTCCCCGGAATCGGAGTAGCGCTCGAACGGCCGGCGAAGCTCGGACAGCGGCTGGCCGGCTTTGGACAGCAGCTCCAGCACGATCACGGCGGCCACGAGCCCGGAGTCGGCCCGGTAGTTGTCCCGGAAGTAGTAGTGCCCCGAGTGCTCTCCGCCGAACACCGCTCCCGTCTCGGCCATCACCGCCTTGATGAAGGAGTGGCCCACGCGGGTGCGGACCGGCACCCCTCCGTTCTCCTGGATGATCTCGGGAACCGCCTTGGAGCAGATCAGGTTGTAGAGGACGGTTGCTCCGGGATGCTTCTCCAGCATCGCCTTGGCGACCAGCGCCGTGGTGAGGGATCCCGACAGGGGCTGGGCCTTCTCGTCGACGAGGAAGACCCGGTCGGCGTCACCGTCGAAGGCCAGGCCCACGTCGGCGCCGGTCTCCAGCACGCGCCGATTGAGATCGGCGAGGTTCTCGGGCTGGATGGGATCAGCGGGGTGATTGGGAAAGTTGCCGTCGAGCTCGGGGTAGAGGATCTCCAGCTTGAAGGGCAGCGGAGCGAGCACGCGGGGCACGACGAGCCCGCCCATGCCGTTGGCCGTGTCGGCCACGACTCGCAGGGGGGCCAGCGCGTCGACGTCCACGAACGAGCGCACGTGGGCCGCGTACTCGTCGAGCAGGTCGGCCTGCTCGACCCAGCCTCGCCCCCTCCCTCCGGGACTCGTGACGCCGGCGGCCAAGGCCTTGATCTCCCCCAACCCCGTGTCCCGGCCGACCGGGCGCGCCCCGGCCCGGCACAGCTTGATGCCGTTGTAGCGCGCCGGATTGTGCGACGCCGTGAACATGGCGCCCGGCACGTCGAGCCGGCCCGAGGCGAAGTAGAGCAGGTCCGTCGACGCCAGACCGAGGTCGGCCACGTCAGTCCCCTCGGAGACGGCGCCGGCGATGAACGCCTCGCTGAGCGGGACGCCCGACTCGCGCATGTCACGTCCGACCACGATTCGCTCCGCCCCGGTGAACCGGGCGAACGCCGAGCCGACGGCGCGGCAGACCTCGGCATCGAGTTGGTCCGGCACGCTGCCGCGCACGTCGTAGGCCTTGAAGATGGGGTCGAGTGGCAGCATGAGACAGCCGAGCCTACTTCGCTTCTCCTACGACCCCGGAGGCCGGGACCGTGTCGTCGGTCCGGTGATCTGGCTCCATGGCATCGGCGAGAGCGCACCGATGCGGTTGAGGGCCGTCTCCAGCTCCCGCGCGTCCGTCTGCCCGTCTCCGTCGTCGCCACTGGTGCCGGAGCGGACGATCCGCCGACGTCGCCGCGGACCCCGCGAGACGTACGGGCGCGCTCCCATCCAGACCACGGCCACCAACCCGATCGCGGTCACGGCCCAGCCCAACCCGTCGACGGGGGTGAAGCCATAGTGCAGCGACACGTGGTGGCTGGTCGGGACGACCACCATGAGGTTGGGCGCCACTCGCCACGGACCCTTGGCCCCGGTGGCCTGCCAGTTGGGGAAGTAGGACGTCTTCACCAGCACCGGCGACCCCGTCCGGTCGACGTCGAAGCTGATGCGATCGTCAGTCGTCGTGATCCTGCTGACCTGTGCCGGGGTCACCGCCTGCGCCGGCGGGTTGGGATCGGCACCGCGGACCCGCGTCCATTGAGCGGGCCCACTGGCCGCCAGCATGACGTTCCACCGGCTGGGGTCGTCGTACCAGGAGACGGCGGCGTTCAGCCAGGACTTTCCGCCCTTGGCCACTCCCGTCATCACCACGGGTTGCGCGGTGAGGGGGCTCACCTCCGCCGCGCCCCGCACCTGGTAGATGTTCCAGGTCCGCTGGATCACGGTGGTGCCCGACGTGACCGGCCACGGACCGCTCGTGGCCACGAGGCTGAGGTCGGGGTCGGACGCCGCCTGGGCCTGAGCCTGAGGCGAGAAGGCCATGTAGTAGCGGACCCCGAGGAGCTGGAGATGCCGCACGCCGGCGGCGACGTCGAGTGGACCGTAGGGCAGGTTGCGCATGGCCTGCGACGGTGTCACCGAGAGCTCGGACTGGTTGATGAAGTGGTATGGCGTGCTGGCGGCCGACTCGAAGAACAGTCCCTCCATGGACTGGATGCAGTCGTTGGTCCAGTACGGCAGCAGCATCAGGGCCATGGGCGTGCCCAGCTGGTCGAGATCAGGCCCGTACTCCCACATGGCGCGACCGCAGCCCTGTTGCTTGCCCAGCCTGGCCATGGTGGCGATCAGGGCGTGGTACTGCGGGTAGGCGGCCTTGCCCTCGTAGCCGGTGTAGTTCCAGCGCACCCAGTCGGGGACGAAGCTGGCCGCCGGCTTGACCGGCGACCAGGAGGGCAGCTTCACGAGAGGAGCAGCCACGAAGCCGACCGCGGCGACCAGCGCCAGCACCGGCGTGAGGAAGCCGACCAGACCGTCGGTCCTGACGCCTTCGTCGGGTACCGGCGATGCGACGTAGCCGCCGCCGGCCGCGGTCGACAGCCATCGCTGCCGGCGCGCATTGCGCCACAGCTGCCCGGCCAGCGTGCCCAGCTCGGCGACCGCCACCCCGGCCAGCAGATAGAGGCACAGGACCCAGAACGGCAGCAGGCGGGCGTTGTAGAGCCGCCCTTGAGGGGCCAGCACGAACCCGGCGGCGGACAGGACGGCCATGATGCCGAGAAACATCCCGATCCGCCGGCGGCGGAGGACGGAGAAGGCGACACCGATGATGGCGAGCACGAGCACCCAGCGCTGGCCCGACGGGAACAGGCTCTGGACGTAGTTGTCGACCTTCTCCCAGCCCATGTCCGTCGTGTACGGGAGGCGGGCCAGGAACGGGATCGACCAGAACCCGGTGATGGCCACTCCGGCCGCCACGACGCTGACGATCCACTTGATCCGTCGGCGATCCGCGGCCATGAGGAACAGGACCGCCGCGCCGACGAGCACGAAGAAGGTCGGGATCATGTGACACAGCGCGGTGAGCGCGAGCAGGCCTGCGGCGAGGGCGCGGTGCTTCCCGGTTCGCAGGCCACGCGCCACCACGCCGAGGAACACCAGTCCGATCGACAGGCTGATCGAGAAGGCGAACTCGCCGGCGAGGGTCGAGGCGATGTTGCCGCCATAGATCGTGAAGCTGCGCTCGAACAGGAACGGCAGTGTGGCCACGCTCAGACATGCCGGCCCGGGACGGGCCATCCCGGACAATCGTCCGAAGGCCCACGCCGCCACCGGCAGGGTCAGGAGGCCGAGGACGGTGACGAGCTTGAACGCGATGTTGTACGGCAGGACGAGGTTGAAGGCGACGACGATGAGGCTGGGCAGCGGGAAGTAGAAGGTGAGGGCCGGGTAACCGCCGTACCAGTCGGGGCTCCAGCCCGTGAGGCGCCCGTGCGGAAGAAGGTGGTCGCGCAGAAACGCGGGCAGGGCGACGTGGGCGCCGGTGTCCCCGCCGGATGTCGTCGTGTTGAGCAGCAGCAGGGACGGGTGCAGCTGCCAGGCGACGAAGGCGACGACGCCGCTAACGGCGACGAAGGCTCCAACGGCAGCGGCGGAAGGGCGACGCATCTCCGCCCTATGTTGCCCGACGCGCCCCCGGGGCACTGTACGGGGGGGCGGTCGACGCCGGTCCGGGGAGCGGGGACCCCCCTAGCGGTTCAGCGCCAGCACCAGCACGGTGACGGCGTTGAAGGTGGCGTGGGCGACGATGCCCGGTCCCAGGCGACGCCACTGCTCGGCCAGCACGCCGAGGACGACGCCGAAGGCGGTGAGCCCCAGCAGTTGCAGGAGCTCCAGGTGGGCCAGGCCGAAGGCCACGGCCGAGATGAGCACGGCGACCGTCGGGCAGGCGCGGCGGCCGAGCGATGCCAGCCCCTTGGTCTTCTCGAGGGAGCGCAGCAGGAGTCCCCGGAAGAACAGCTCCTCGACCAGTGGGGCCCCGAGGACCACGAAGATGCCCAGCACGACGAGGCCGGCGGTGTCCGCACCGCCCGTGAGGTGCTGGGCGGGCTGGCCGAGCTGCTGGTCCAGATGGGGCACCAGCACCCGGACCGGGATGTAGAGCACCGGCAGGAGGATCAGCTGGGAGCCCAACCCGACGCCCAGCCCGAGAGGCACGTCGGGCCAGACCTTGAGGCGCAGCCCGAAGTCGACCGCCAGCTGCTTGGCGCCCTTCAGGCGGCTGGCGAGGACGGGCGCCCCGGCGAGACCGACCCAGAGGCCGACCAGCGAGAAGACAGTGGCCCCGACGGTCGAGGTCGACGAGCTTGTCGTCCGCTCACCCGTCACGCCGACCCAGATCACCACGGCCAGGCTGGAGGTGATCACCCCGACGACGAAGCCGAGGATGGCGTCGCCCAGGCCCCAGCGAGCCTGGGCCGGTGGCGACGGCCGCCCGGTCCCGTCAGGTGGTGGCGAGGACCGGCCGACCCATCCAACCGGCGGAGGTGGCCGGCCGTCGGGTGTTCCACCGCGCCCCGGTCGCCATCCAGCGGGCGGTGGGATGTCCCAACTCGAGCCCGGTGCGTTCCACGGCTGATCGGCCCCACGCTCACCAGGCGAGCCCCAGGGCTCGGGTCCTGTCACGTCCTGGCCGGGTCCCTCATCCCGACGTCCCTCACCCCGACCGACGCTCACCCTCGACGCGCGGCGCAAGACCAGCGCCCGCTGCCGCGGAGAGAGACGTCCATGTCCCGCGACGTTACCGCCGGGACTGGCCAAGCGTGCCCCCCCGGGGCTTCGGTATCCCGCCCGGCCCTCTAGCATGGGGGCCATGAGTCGCCAACCTCCGGATCCACGGCCGGAGCGTCCTCAAGGACGCCCGGGTCGCTCCGGTGCAGGTGGGTCCGGCGGGCCCGATCAGAGCTGGCGCTGGGCGGTCATCGTGCTGCTGGGCCTGGTGGTGGCCGCCCTGGTCATCCCGCCGTTCTTCTCCCACAGCCCGAGCCAGCAGCTCAGCTATACGCAGTACATCTCCGACGTCAACAACAGCCAGGTCTCGACGGCGACGATCGACAACAGCAACGGCCACATCTCCGGCAAGCTGACCAACGGCTCCGACTACACCGTCAACGGCCCCTCGCCCCCCATCCAGAACGACGTCACCACGATGCGGACCAAGGGGGTGAAGCTGAGCTTCAACACCCCCCAGCAGAGCATCTTCTCGTCGGTGCTCATCTACCTCCTCCCAATTGTGCTCATCATCGGCTTCTTCATATGGATGAACCGGCGCGCCCAGGGGCAGATGTCAGGGATCATGTCCATCGGCCGTTCCAAGGCGAAGCTGTACACGACCGAGCGTCCGAGGACGACCTTCGGTGACGTGGCCGGCTACGGGGGCGTCAAGCAGGAGATCAGCGAGGTCGTCGACTTCCTGAAGAAACCGGCCCGGTTCAAGGACATCGGGGCCCGAATTCCCAAGGGCGTGCTGCTCGTCGGCCCTCCCGGCACCGGCAAGACCCTCCTGGCACGGGCGGTCGCCGGCGAGGCCGGGGTCCCGTTCATGTCGGTGAGCGGCTCGGACTTCATGGAGATGTTCGTGGGCGTCGGCGCCAGCCGGGTCAGGGACCTCTTCCAGACGGCGCGCAAGCAGGCGCCGGCCATCGTTTTCGTGGACGAGATCGACTCGATCGGCCGCAAGCGTGGCGCCGGGCTGGGCGGTGGCCACGACGAGCGCGAGCAGACGCTCAACCAGATGCTCAACGAGATGGACGGGTTCGACACCACCGAGGGCATCGTGATGATGGCCGCCACCAACCGGCCGGACATCCTCGACCCCGCCCTGCTCCGGCCCGGCCGCTTCGACCGCCAGATCGTCGTCCCCCTCCCGGACCTCGAGGAGCGTCTCCCCATCCTCAAGGTCCACTGCAAGGACAAGCGCCTGGCGCCGGATGTCGACCTCGAGCTGGTCGCCCGCGGGACCCCGGGGATGAGTGGTGCTGACCTGGCCAACCTGGTCAACGAGGCCGCGCTCCACGCCGTACGCCGCGGCAGCGACGCGGTGGCCATGGTGGACTTCGAGTCGGCCCGAGACCGCGTCATGATGGGCCAGCGCCGCGACTCGTTGGTCCTCACCGACGGAGAGAAGGAGCGGGTCGCCTATCACGAGGGTGGCCACGCCGTGCTGGCCTACGCGCTGCCCAATGCCGATCCCGTGCACAAGGTGACGATCCTTCCCACCGGTATGGCCCTCGGCGTCACCCAGCAGCTGCCGATGGAGGAGCGCCACATTTATCCCCGCGAGTACATCGAGGACTCGCTGGCGGTGCGCATGGGTGGACGGGTCGCCGAGCTGCTCATCTATGGCGGCCTCTCCACGGGCGCCAACAACGACCTGGTCGGCAACACCGAGCTGGCCCGCAAGATGGTGCGTGAGTGGGGCATGAGCGATCGCGTCGGCCCCATGGCCTGGGGGTCCCAGGGGATGGTCTTCCTCGGTGAGGATCTCATGCACTCCCGGGACTACTCCGAGGACACCAGCCGGGTCATCGACGAGGAGGTCAAGCGCATCCTGCGAGAGCAGGAGGAGCGGGCGACCCAGTTCCTGACCCGCCACAAGGAGGGTCTCAAGCTGGTTGCCGCCTCGCTTCTCGAGAAGGAGACGATCGACGGCGGGGAGGTGGCCCAGCTCGTCGACACCGCCTACGGTCGCCCTGTCCACGGCGACGGCGCCGCCAGCGTCCCCCACTTCGCCTCGTCCACCGACGACGGCCCCCCGCCGAACGGGCGCCCCGAGCTGCGAGCCAGGCCCACCGCGCCCGGCGATCCCCCTCGGACACCCACGGCGGCGCCCGGTGACGGTGCTTCCCACGAGAGGCTGGGCGACGACACCGACCCGGCGCGCCGATCAGGAGATGGCGACGGCGACGGGGCGCCACTCGCCCCCCACTGGCCGGGCGAGCGGGGCCGGTAGCCATCCGCCCGCTCGCGATCGGGATCGATCGACACGTGGATCCGCTGGCTCGCCTGGCGAGGGACGCCGCCTACGTCGCCGTGGGATTCGGGGTGCTCGGGTTCCAGCGGGCCCAGGTGCGGCGACGGGAGCTCCACAAGCGACTGGAGGCGCTCGCCTCCCAGTTAGCCGCCGGCGGCCCGCCAGTGGTCGACCACCGCCCGGAGCGTGGTGTCGAGAGGGATCTCGGGTCGCCAGCCGGTGGCGGATCGCAGAAGGGTTGAGTCCCCCCGCAGCACGGGCACATCGGCAGGACGCTCGAGCGCTGGATCCACCTCGAGCTCGAGGTCCGACCCGGCGATCGCCAACAGGCGGTGGGCGACATCCTCGATGGCCACGTCGGTGCCGGAGCACACGTTGTACACGCCGCCGGCCTCGCCCCGGAGGAGGAGCAGCCGGTAGGCCCGGACCACATCGCGCACATCGGTGAAGTCGCGCCGGGGCCGCAGGTTGCCGACAGGCAGCTTCTTGCCCCCCGCCCGCTCGGCCTCCACGATCCGCTTGGCCAGAGCGGAGACGGCGAAAGCGGGCGCCTGTCCCGGCCCGACGTGGTTGAAGGCGCGGGCCCGAATGACGGGAAGGCCATGGCCCAGATGAGCCTGCACCCCGAGGAACTCGGCCGCCACCTTGCTCGACGCATAGGGCGAGACGGGCAGGAGCGGGGAGCGCTCGGTGAGCGGCAGGTGCTCGGGCTTGACCGCGCCGTAGACCTCGGCCGAGCTGGTCAGCAGGACCCGGGGGGGCGCCGGGCAACAGCGGGCCGCCTCGAGCAGGGTGAGCGTCCCGACGGCGTTGACCCGGAAGACCTCCTCGGGCTGGTCCCACGACTGGCCCACGTGGGTGAAGGCAGCCAGGTGGTAGACGGCATCGGGCGCCGCGTCCAGAAGCGCACGACGGAGCCCGTCGGCATCGGCGATATCGAGCCCGGCGTCCGCGACGGTCACCTCGTCGGCCGACTCCCGGAGATGGGCCTGGAGCCAGGTCCCGACGAAGCCCTGCCCTCCCGTGACGAACGCTCGCACGGCGGCTCACGCTAGTCGGGCTCTCGCGGACCCTTTCGGGAGGCGATCGCCGCTCGATAGGCGTCAACGTGCCCGGCCGCACTGGCCGGCCAGTTGTGCCGGGCGGCCACTGCCAGCCCCCGCGTCCTCCGGGCGACCAGACCGTCGTCGCGCCGCACCAGGAGGTCGAGCGCACCGGCGAGGCCGTCGACGTCGCCGGGGGCGACCAGCACCGCGGCCCCCTGTACCACCTCCTGCATAGCCGAGCCCGTGGTGGTGACGAGCGGGGCGCCGCACGCCAGCGCCTCCAGGGCCGGCAGCCCGAAGCCCTCCTCCAGAGAGGGATAGGCGACCGCCGCGGCCTGCCGCAGCAGGGCGGCGACCAGGTTGTCGGCGACATAGCCGGCGCGCACGACGCGGTCGCCGTGGCGGGCCTCGGCGATCGCCTCGTCGACCGCCGCCGCCCCCCAGCCGGCTCCGCCGGCCAGCACGAGGCTGAGCCCGGGATGGGCGGCGCACATCCGGTCGAAGGCCCGCACCAGGGTGGGCACGTCCTTGCGGGGCTCGAGCGTGCCCACGAAGGCCACGTAGGGGCCGGTGATACCGAGGCGGACCAGCTCCGCCCTGTCGGCCCCCGGCGCCGGCTCGTCGGGCCGGAAGCGCTCGTGGTCGACGCCGTGCGGCACGACGTGGACCGGCCCTGTCGGCGGGCAGATCTCCGAGAGGCGCTCGGCGGTGCGGGCGCTCACGCACACCAGCGCATCGGCGTGGCGAGCCGCCACGCGGATGGCCCGGCGGAAGAACGGGATGCGCGTCCGACGGTGCCACTCGGGATGGTCGAAGAACGTCAGGTCGTGGATGGTCACGACCCGGGGCAGCGACGACGCTTCGGGCATCGTGTAGTGAGGGCCGTGATGCACATCGACGGGGAGCCGGCGCAACCGCATCGGCAGCCGGGACTGCTCCCACGCCAGGCGCACCGGGCGCGGAGCCGGGGCCACCGCCTCCACCGCGGCATCCGGCGCCAGCGCCCGCCAACGCTCGGCGTCCTCGGATCGCGACACCAGCGTCAGCTCAACGTCGGATCGGTCCGCCAGCGCCGCAGCCAACCCCAGCGTGTACCGGCCTGCGCCCGCCGGCTCTGCCGGCACCGCGCTGACGTCGAGGCTGAGACGTACGAGATCGGTCACAGCAGCTGCTCCCAGAGCGCCACATGACGGCGTGCGGTGGACTCCCAGGTGACGTGCTCCACGCGTCTGCGTGCGCTGGCGACGAGCCCGTCTCTGACCGGGCCGTCGAGCGAGGCGCGCACCAGCCCCTCGGCGATGGCGTCGACGCTCAGGGGGTCCACCTCGATCGCCGCACCCTGGGTGCTGGGCATGGGGCTGGCCACGACCGGTGCGCCCGCGGCCATCGCCTCGAGAGCGGGCAGACCGTAGCCCTCGTGGAGCGGGACGTAGGCCAGACACCGGCACCCTGCGTACAGAGCGGCCAGGACGGTCGCCGGCACCTCTCCCAGCGGCACGACCCCCGGACGAGGGTGCAGCGCGCCCCCCCATCCATGGGGACCGACGACCACGAGCGGCCATGGCTCCGGCAGGCGGGACCGGGCCCGGTCGAAGGCGTCGCACAGACGCTCGAGGTTCTTCCTGGGCTCGTTGGTTCCCACACTCAGAAGGTATGGCGTCTCGACGCCAGCGCGGCCCAGAAGCTCGCGGGCGGCCGCGTCATCGGCCCTCGGCAGATGGTCGGCGCCCTCCTCGAACTGCGCCACCCGCTCTGGCGGAGCTCCGGCGTCCCGGAGCGCCGCTGCGGTCGCGGCTGACGGCGCCAGCAGGAGGCGTGCTCGTCGCAGCGCCCGTCGCAGCGCGGCCTCGTGCCACCGACGCCCCCGAGCCGGGAACGCATCCGGCACCTCGCGCCAGGCCAGGTCGTGGACGGTCGCCACGGACGGCGCCCGGCTGCGGGGAACGGCGAGCGAGACGGCGTGCACCAGGTCGAACCCGTCCGGCGCGCCGAGGACGCCGAGGTCCCACGCCCGGGTGAGCAGCGGCCCCGGGAGCGACGAGGCCACGACCGGCACTCCGAGCGAGGCGAGCGGATCGATGCCGGCGCCGGGTGAGCTGGCAAGGAGGGCGATCTCGGGAGCAGGGTTCAGGCGCCCCAGTCCGTGCAGCAGACCGCGTGCGTAGGTGCCGATGCCGCCAGGGGCCCTCCTGCGCAGCTGCTCGACGACGATCAGGACCCTCACTGGATCTCAGGCGGCAGCGGCCGACGCGTCCCGGTAGAGAGCGGCGAGGCCGGCCGCGCACTCCTTCCAGCTGAAGGCCCCGACTCGCTGCCGGCCCCTCGCCACCAGATCGGCTCTCGCCCCGTCGTCGACGAGCAGGCGATCGATGGCGGCGGCCAGTACGTCGGCGTCATCCGGCTCGACCAGCTCGGCGCCGTCACCGACCACCTCGGGCAGTGCCCCCGCGGTGGTGGTCACGACGGGAACCCCCGCCGCCATCGCCTCGAGCGGCGGGAACCCGAAGCCCTCGTAGACCGACGGGAACGCGAACAGCGTGGCCTGCCGAAGCAGACGGGAACGGTGGGCCTGGCTCACGTAGCCCAGTCTCACCAGGCGGTCGCGCCACGGCGAGGCGGCGACGGCCGCCTCGAAGCCCTCCATGCCCCAGCCGGGCCGCCCCGCCACCACCAGCGACAGGTCTCGATGGCGGTCGGCCACCTTGTCGAAGGCCCGCACCAGGTTGGCGACGTCCTTCCTCGGCTCGACCGTGCCCAGGGCGAGCACGTACGGGCCGTCTGGTACCCACTCTTCCGGGGCCGGCCTCCCGGGCCCAGCTCCGGTGGCGCTGCCCCCGCCGGTCCTGGCGTCGGCGCACTCGACCGGCGGGACACCGTGGTGAACGGCGCGAACCCGCTCGGGCACCGCGCCCAGCAGCTCGACGACCTCGTCCCGCACGAACGCCGAGGGGGTGTGGACCCAGGCTCCCTGTCGGATGGCTCGGCGCACGAGCGGAGGGAAGGTCTGCGTGTAGTGGTCGCACATCTCCGGGAAGCGGACCGTCGTGAGGTCGTGCACGGTGAGCACCCGGGCCGCTCGCCGGGCCGGCGGAACGATGAAGTTCGTGCCATGGACCACGTCGACCGCGCCCGTGAACCACTCGATCGGCGGCAGCGACGTCAGTCGCCAGGCCCGGTGGACGGGCCGGGCGGGCATCGGCCTGTCGACCGCGGCCACCCCGGCGGGCAGGTGCTCGACGATCCGCCCCCGTCGCCGCCAGCTCACCGCGAAGGCGCGCACACGAAGGTCCTCGACCGCGGCCAGGGCGGCCAGGGCGCCGACACAGAAGGCGCCGATGCCGGCGGTCGTCCCGAGCAGGGGCGTGGCGTCGAAGGCCACGTCCAGGCCCGGCGGACCCGTCGCGCCCGAGCTTCGCATCACCGGAGCCTCCCACACGCCACGGGCGGGGAGGTCGAGCATGATTAGCCTGACGGGCATGATCGCTGCCCTGGCCGGAGGCGTGGGCGCCGCCCGCCTCCTGGGTGGTATGACCCGCGTCGTCTCTCCACGTGACATCACGGTCGTGGTCAACACGGGTGATGACACGGTCCTGCACGGCCTGCATGTGAGCCCCGACCTCGACACCGTCACCTACAGCCTCGCCGGTGTGGTCAACCAGGAGACGGGCTGGGGACTGGCAGGCGAGACGTGGGCGGCCATGGAGACCCTCGAGCGCTACGGCGGCGAGACCTGGTTCAGGCTGGGAGACCGCGACCTGGCGACCCACCTCTATCGCACACAGCGGCTGCGCGACGGGGCTTCGCTGTCGATGGTCACAGCAGAGGTGGCGGCGGCGTGGGACGTCGGCCCGCGCATCCTGCCGATGTCCGACGACCCGGTCCGCACCCGGGTCACGCTCGCCGAAGGAGCTGGGGCCGGCCCGGGAGACCGACCCGAGGACCGCGATGTGGAGTTCCAGGACTACTTCGTGCGACGGCGACACGCGGTGGAGGTGCAGGCCGTCCGCTTCGATGGCGCCGAGTCGGCCCGCCCGGCGCCAGGGGTGCTGGAGGCCATCGAGACAGCGAGGACGGTCGTGGTGTGCCCGTCCAACCCCATCGTCTCGATCGGTCCGATCCTCGCCGTGCCTGGCGTCGAGGAGGCGATCGCCGGGCGGCGGGCCGACACGGTGGCGGTGTCGCCGATCGTGGCCGGCGCCGCGCTCAAAGGGCCGGCGGACCGGCTGCTCACCGAGCTCGGCCACGAGGCATCGGTGGTCGGCGTGGCCCGGCTCTACGCTCCCCTGGCGTCCACCCTGGTCGTGGACGACGCCGACGCTCCGCTCGCCGACCGGGTCGAGGCGGAGGGAATGCGGTGCGTGGTGGCCCCCGCCGTGATGAGCTCGCCCGAGCTGGCCGCGGCCCTGGCCAAGGTGGCCCTGGACGCAGGCGGTCGAAGGTCATGAGCCTCCAGGTGCTCCCGGTCGCCGGCCTGCCCGAGGTCGGCGCCGGCGATGTGGTGGCCGACCTCATCGCCGACCGGATCGAGCTCGTTGACGGTGACGTCGTCGTCGTCACCCAGAAGATCGTGTCCAAGGCCGAAGGGCGACTGGTACCCGTCGACCCCGACGATCCCGGGTCCGTGCGGGAACTGGTCGAGACCGAGGCCACGCGGGTCCTGCGCCGCCGGGAGGACCTGATCATGACCGAGACCCGCCACGGCTTCGTGTGCGCCAACTCCGGCGTCGACCTCTCGAACGTCGAGTCGGGTCGCGCTGCGCTGCTGCCCGTCGATCCGGACCGCTCGGCGCGACGCATACGCGACGGACTACGAGCCCGGACGGCGGTGACCGTCGGGGTCGTGGTATCCGACACCTTCGGCCGCACCTGGCGTCGCGGCAGCACCGACGTCGCCATAGGTGTGGCCGGCGTGGCCGCCGTGTTGGATCTCCGTGGCACCCGGGACTGGGGCGGTCGGGTCCTCGTGGGCACCGAGGTGTGCGTGGCGGACGAGCTGGCGGGGGCGGCCGAGCTGGTGATGGGCAAGGCGACAGGGGTGCCGGTCGCCGTCGTACGCGGGGTCGATCCGAGCTGGCTGCGCGAGTCGTCGGTAGCCGAGGAGGTGGTGCGGCCCTACCGCGAGGACCTGTTCCGCTGACGCGAGCCGCGCCCACCCTTGGCCGGCCGGCCACCCCCGCCCCCGTCGGGCGACGTCGCCGCCAGCACGGCGGCCGTTCCGTCCGCCAGGGTCGTCCACGGCTTCCATCCCAGGTGGATGGCGGCGCGCCCCGGATCGAGGGACGAGCGGTGGAGCTCTCCCGCCCGGGCCGGCGCGTGGACGGGACGCTGCGAGCTGTCCGCCGCGCTCGCCATCGTCTCGTACAGTCGCAGGACCGACGTCTCGGTGCCGGTGCCCACGTTGAGGACCAGGCCGCCACCCCGTTGTCCGGCGCGCGCCATGGCGTCGACGACGTCGTCCACGAAGACGAAATCCCGAGTCTGGGAGCCGTCGCCGAAGATCGTGCAGCGCTCGCCGGCGACGAGGCGGCCAGCGAAGATGGCGACGACCCCGGCTTCCCCGTGAGGATCCTGGCGAGGCCCGTAGACGTTGCCGAGGGCCAGCGCGCAGAACTCCATGCTGTGGAGCTCCCGGTAGGCCCTGAGGTAGTCGATGACGGCCAGCTTGCTGACCCCGTACGGCGACGTCGGAGCGTGCGGAAGCGACTCCCGGGCGGGCAGGTCGGAGGGACGCACGTCGCCGTAGAGCGTGCCCCCACTGGCGGCGAAGACGATCTTCGGCACCCCCGCCCGCCTCGCTCCCTCGAGGACCCGCAGGCTGCCGAGGATGTTGATGTCAGCGTCCAGCACCGGGTCGTCCACCGACACCCGCACGTCGGCCTGGGCAGCCAGGTGGAAGACCACTTCCGGCGGCCGCCGGGCCATGAGGTCGACCAGCTGGGGCGAGCGGATGTCGAGATGATGGAACGTCATGTCGTTCGAGGATCCGGAGCGGGCGTCGGCCAGGTTGGTGAGCGAGCCGCTCGACAGGTCGTCGACGACGTCCACCGCGTGACCCTCGGCGAGGAGACGGTCGACCAGCGTCGAGCCGATGAACCCCGCACCGCCGGTGACCAAGGCCCTCATGCCGGCACCCGATCGCCGTCCACCCGGGCGCTGGGCTCGATGATCGCCCCGGCACCCACGACCGACAGCCCGCGCACGACGGCGCTCTCGCCCACCACCGCCTCGGGGCCGACCACCGACGTGTCCACCGTCGCCCCCGCCGCCACCGAGGCGCCAGGCAGCAGGACCGAGCCCAGCACCGTGGCGCCGCCATCGACCCCGGCCCCGGCGCCGACCACCGAGCTGTCGACGATCGCCCCGCTGGCCACACAGCCGCCGTCGCCGACCAGCGAGCCGGCCCGCACATCACCCTCGATCACCGGCGCACCGACCACCCAGACGCCGGGAGACACCTCTCGGGCACCGGGGCGCGGTGGTCCCGGCCGCGCTCCGGACAACAGGTCCCGGTTGGCCTGGAGGTACTTGGCGGGGGTACCGGCGTCGACCCAGTAGGCGTCGGAGGCGAGTGCGAACAGCCGCCCCGCTTCCACCAGGGCCGGGAAAGTCTCCCGCTCGATCGACACCCGCCGCTCGCGGTCGATGAGGTCGAGCACCGAGGGCTCGAGGACATAGGTGCCGGCGTTGATCAGGTTGGTGGGAGCCCGCCCGGCCTCGGGCTTCTCGATGAAGGCCATGACCCGCCCCTCCCCATCCGTGGGCACCACGCCGAACGAGGAGGGGTCCGGCACGGGTGTCAGGCTGATCGACGCCTCCGCACCTGTCTGGCGGTGGAACCGGATCAGCGCGCTCACGTCGAGATCGGTGAGGACGTCGCCGTTCACCACGAGGAAGGTGTCGTCGATGCCGCCGTGGGCAGCTGCGAAGGCGATGGCGCCAGCGGTGTCGAGCGGAGCCGGTTCGACCGCGTAGCCGAGCCGAACCCCGCCGGCCCGGTCGTCCGGAAAGGCGCTGAAGAACGCGTCGGGCCGATAACCGAGCGACAACAACGCCTCCTCCACACCATGGGCTGCCAAATGGGACAGGACGCGCTCGATCATCGTCTGCTCCACCACCGGGAGCAGCTGCTTGGGGATCGAGTGTGTCAGCGGTCGAAGGCGCGTCCCCTCACCCCCGACCAGCACGACAGCTCTCACGGGATGCGACCCTACCGCGGGGGTCGGGGCCGCCCCGCTGCCCGCTGGGCAGCGGCGGCGCCGGCCCGCAGCACGAGCCCCACCGCCACCACAGGCAGAAGGAGGCGACGCCAGCCTGAAGTGGTACGCCAGGCGAAGCGCAGCAGAGAGCGGTGATGGGCGACGATCATCCGGTACGGATGCTGATCGGTCGACACTCCCTGGACGTGGAGGACACAGCCCGACGGTTCGTAGGCGACTCCCCACCCCGCCCGCCGCAGACGCCAGCACAGGTCGACGTCCTCCAGGTACATGAAGTACGAGACGTCGAAGCCGCCCAGGTCCTCGAGCGCCTGTCGCCGGGCCAGGAAGCACGATCCCGACACCCAGTCGACGCTCCGCCTGCCGCCGTGATCCCAATCCAGCATCTTGTAGCTCCGGCTGAACCGGTTCCTCGGGGCCACCAGGCCGAGGAAGCCGTGCCCCATCGCGTCGACCAGGGAGGGAAACGTGCGGGCCGAGGGATACAGCGTCTCGTCGGAGTTGAGCAGCCGAGGCCCGACCAGTGCCAGTGCGGGGTCGGCGTCGAGGACGGCCGCCATGGCGGCCACGGAGTCGGGGCGAACGACGACGTCGGCGTTGCACACCAGCACCAGCTCGCGGTTACCCTCCGCCAGACCCCGGTTGGCCCCGCCGCCGTAGCCGAGGTTGGCCTCGGTCTCGATGAACCGGACCTCGGGATCGGCTGCCGCCAGAGCCGCGCCCGAGCCGTCCACGGAGCCGTTGTCGACGACGATGATGTCGGCCAGGCCGTCGTCCCTCAGGCTGGCCACGCACGCCAGCAGCTCGTCGCGGGCGTTGTAGTTCACGACCACCGCCTCGACCCGCCCGGCGACCTCGGACGAGGGCTCCTCGTGAGGTCGCTCCACCCTGCGCTGGCTCACCGCTCGGGCCGGAGGCGGTAGCGGGCGAGCGTCCGCAGGGCTCCCATCCCGTCGCGCCAGGTGAACTTGGTGCCTTCACTTGCGTCCCGACCGGCATAGGAGATGGGAACCTCGTAGATGCGGTGCCCCCGGCGCAGGACCTTGGCTGTGATCTCGGGCTCGAAGTCGAAGCGGTCCGACTCGATGGTGATGCCGTCGAGAACCCGGCGGTCGAACAGCTTGTAGCCCGTCTCCATGTCCGAGAGCGTCGTGTTGTAGGCGAGGCTCGTCATGAGCGACAACAGCCGGTTGCCCAGCCAGCTGCCGAGGGGCATGCTCCTGCGCTCGCCGGTGAAACGACTGCCGTAGACGACCTGGGCCTTGCCCTTGATGACGGGGTCCAGGAGGCGGGGCCAGTCGTCGGGGTCGTACTCCGCGTCCGCGTCCTGGATCACCACCAGGTCTCCCCTCGCGTAGGCGAGCGCGGTGCGGATGGCGGCGCCCTTGCCCCGGTTCGACTCGTGGGTGAGCACCCGCAGCGTCGAGTCCTCGAGTGCCGCGAGAATCTTGTCGCTGCCGTCGGTCGATCCGTCGTCGACCACGATGATCTCGAGATCCAGCGGCAAGTCGACGGCGCGCACCCGACGAACGACCTCGGCCACCGTGTTGCGCTCGTTGAACACCGGGATCACGACGGAGAGCCTCTCGTACCGCCCCTCGTGCTCATCCACCATGGCGATCCACCTCGGCAGCGAAGTACGACAGCGTCTGGGCCAGTCCCTCACGGATCGGGATGTGGGGCTCCCATCCCAGTGCCGACCGTGCCAGGCTGATATCGGGCCGCCGCTGAGAGGGGTCGTCCACCGGAAGGGGCTCGTGGATCACCTCCGACGACGAGCCGGTGATCTCGATGATCGTCTCGGCCAGCTCCGCCACGGTGAGCTCTGTCGGGTTGCCGATGTTCACTGGTCCGACCTCGTCCGACTCCAGCAGGGAGAGGATGCCCGCCACCTCGTCGTCGACGTGGCAGAAGCTCCGCGTCTGCGTGCCGTTGCCGTAGACCGTCAACGGCTTGCCCTGCAGAGCCTGGACGAGCAGGTTGGAGACCACCCGGCCGTCGGACGGCCTCATCCGCGGTCCGTAGGTGTTGAAGATGCGGACGATCCGCACGTCGACACCGTGGGCGCGGTGGTAAGCCATCGTGATCGCCTCCGCGAACCGCTTTGCCTCGTCGTACACCCCACGAGGTCCGATCGGGTTGACGTGGCCCCAGTAGTCCTCGGTCTGGGGGTGGACCTCGGGGTCCCCGTAGACCTCGCTGGTGGAGGCGAGGAGGAAGCGGGCGTCCTTGGCCTTGGCCAGCCCCAGGCAGTTGTGGGTGCCCAGGCTGCCGACCTTGAGGGTCTGGATCGGCAGCTCGAGGTAGTCGCGAGGCGACGCCGGGCTGGCGAAGTGGAGCACGGCGTCCACGGGACCCTCGACCGCCAGGGGCCTGCTCACGTCGTGGCGGACGAAGCTGAAGTCGTCCCGGCCCATCAGGTGCTCGATGTTGGCTTTCGACCCAGTGACGCAGTTGTCGACGCAGATCACGGTGTGGCCGCGCTCCACCAGCCGATCGCACAGGTGGGAGCCGAGAAAGCCGGCCCCGCCCGTGACGACGATCCGGCCCGGTCCGGCCGGCCAGGGGCGGGCGAGGTCGGTCACTGGCGCCCGATCCCCTGGTAGGCGAAGCCGGCTCGCCGCAGGGCGGCCGAGTCCAGCAGGTTGCGAGCGTCGACGACAGCTGCCTTCGCCATCATGTCCCGCACCTTACGGAAGTCCAGCCAGCGGAACTCATCCCACTCGGTCAACACCACCAGCACCTGGGCTCCCTCGCAGGCCGCGTACGGGTCGTCGCAGACGTCGATGCGACCGAGCGGACCGCGCACGGTCGGGTCGTAGGCCCGGATGCGCGCCCCCTGGTCGGCCAGGCGGTCGATGACGTGGAGGGCTGGAGAATCCCGCCGGTCATCGGTGCGGGCCTTGAAGGTGAGCCCCCAGGCGGCCACGTCCACGCCGTCGACGGACCCACCCGCCTGGGCCACCACCTTGGCCACGACCCTGGAGTGCTGCTCCTCGTTCACGGCGATGACGCCGCGCAGCAGCCCGAAGTCGTACCCCGCGTCCTCGCCGATGCGTACCAGCGCCCGGGTGTCCTTGGGGAAGCAGCTCCCACCGAACCCCGGGCCCGGGCGCAGGAACTCGAAGCCGATGCGCCGGTCGTAGCCCATGCCCAGGACCACCTCACGCACGTCGGCGCCCACCGCCTCGCACAGGTTGGCCACCGCGTTGATGAAGCTGACCTTGGTGGCGAGGAAGGCGTTCGAGGCGTACTTGATCGTCTCCGCCGACGAGGGGTCGGTCACGATGAGGGGAGCCTGGATCGCCTTGTAGAGCGACGCCACCCGGATGGCGGCGGCCTGGTCGTCGCTGCCGATGACGATCCGGTCGGGATGGAAGCAGTCGTGCACGGCGGAGCCCTCGCGCAGGAACTCCGGGTTGGACACCACCGTGACGTCGCTGCGCCCGAGGGCCAGCTCGACGACCCTGGTCGAGCCGACCGGCACGGTCGACTTGTTGACCACGACCGTCTCGGCCGCCAGCACGGGACCGATCTCGGCGGCGGCGGCCTCGATGTAGGCCATGTCGGCCGAGCCGTCGTCGCGTTGGGGCGTGGGCACGCACAGGAAGACGAACTCCCTGTCAGGTGCGGCCGCCGCCGCGCCCAGCGCAAAGGACAGTCGCCCGCCGTCGAGCCCCTCGCGCACCAGCTCGTCGAGGCCGTCCTCCACGATCGGGACCTCACCCCGGCTCAGACGCTCGATCTTGTCCGCCACCACGTCGGCGCAGGTCACCTGGTGGCCGAGATGGGCGAGGAAGGCGCCCGTCGTCAGACCGACGTAGCCCGTGCCGACGATCGTGATCGAGCTCATCCCGTGATCTCCTTCACCAGACGCGCCAGGGGCTCCTCCCACCCCGGCAGCAGCGGGAGGCCGGACAGGCGCAGAGCGGCGTTGTCCAGCACCGAGTTCGCCGGCCTGGGCGCCGCCCGCCGGGGCCGAAGGGCGTCGGTCGTCACCGCCTCGACCCGATCGGGATCGTGCCCGGCGGCTGCCATGATGGCCCGGGCGAAGCCGAACCACGTCGTGGGTCCCTGGTTGGTCACGTGGAACACGCCCGGTCGCCGGCTCAGGGCGAGCGAGCGCACGACCGGGGCCAGGTCCGAGGTGAACGTCGGGCATCCGAGCTGGTCGTCGACGAAGCGCAGCGGTCCTCCCTCGGCGGCCAGGCGCAGGACGGTCCGCACGACGTTGGTCCCGTGGCGGCCGCAGACCCAGGAGCTGCGGACCACGGCGTCCCCCCGGTCCAGCTCGGCCTCGCCGGCCAGCTTGGAGCGGCCGTAGACCGACAGGGGGTTGGGCTCGTCCCACTCGTGGTACGGCCTCGTGGCCCGGCCGTCGAACACGTAGTCGGTGGAGACGTAACAGAGGTGGGCACCCACCTGCCTGGCGCCCTCGGCCATGTGACGGGTACCCAGGGCGTTGACGGCCATGGCCCGGTCGGGGTCACCTTCGCAGGCGTCCACCGCGGTCCAGGCGGCGGCGTGGACCACCACCTCGGGCCGGAACGATCCCATGGCCTGGAGCACGGCATCGCGATCGGTCACGTCGAGGCGGCCCCGGTCGGCGGCCACCACCTCGTAGGCCTTTCCGCCGCCGTCGGCGGCGAACGCCTCCACGAGGTCGTGGCCCAGCTGGCCGCCGGCGCCGGTGAGCAGCACTCGGGTCACGGCGCCCACCCCGTCTCCTGCACCGGAGCCCGGTCCCGTAGCGGCTCCCACCAGCCCCGGTTCGTCGCGTACCACGCCACCGTGTCGGCCAGGCCCTTCTCGAACGAGGTCAGCGGCTCCCAGCCCAGCCGGCTCCGGATCTTCGACGAGTCGAGCAGGTACCGACGGTCGTGTCCAGGCCGGTCGGGCACGATCGTCTTGAGAGAGGACGGGCGGCCCAGGGCGGCCAGGATGTGGTCGGCCAGCTCCTCGATGCTGGCCTCCTGACCCGACCCCACGTGGTAGGTCTCGCCCACCTCGCCCCGCTCGAGCACGGCGTCGATGGCGAGGCAGTGGTCGTCGACGTGCAGCCACTCGCGTCGGTGGAGCGTCGAGGCGTACAGCGGCAGGGGGCGGCCCTCGATGGCGTTGGTGGCGAAGAGTGGGATGACCTTCTCGGGGAACTGGTAGGGACCGTAGTTGTTGCAGCAGTTGGTGATGGTGATGGGCAGCCCGTAGGTCTCGGCGTAGGCGCGCACGGCGTGGTCGCCACCCGCCTTCGATGCGTTGTACGGAGTGCGGGGTCGGTAGGGCGAGTGCTCGGTGAAGCGCTCGGGGCTGTCGAGGGCCAGGTCGCCGTAGACCTCGCAGGTGGACACGTGGTGGAACCGCCGCAGGCCGGTCCGCCGGCTCGCCTCGAGCAGGGCCTGGGTGCCGAGCACGTTGGTGCGAAAGAACCTGCTCGGATCGACCACGGCGAGGCTGTTGTGCGACTCGGCGGCGAAGTTGACGACGACCTCGATGCGGTGCTCGTCGAGCACCTGCTCGAGTCGGCCCTGGTCGCAGATGTCCCCGTGCAGGAAACAGATGCGCTCCTCCAGGTCGGCCAGGCTGGCCCGGTTTCCCGCGTACGTCAGCGCGTCGTAGACCACCACCCGGTCGTCGGGATGGCTCGCCACCCGGTGACGGACGAAGTTCGATCCGATGAACCCGGCTCCGCCGGTGATCAGCACGGCCATCGGACCGAACACTACGGCGCTCGCCCCTGGTTGGCCTGTTGCGCGCGGGCCGGGACGGCTCGACCCCACTCCGGGTCAGCAGGCGCGGGGATCCCAGGGCGGCAGGGCGGCCGGTGCCGGTGCGGGTGCCGGTGCGGGGGCCGGTGCTGCGGCCGCCGTCCCCGTGATGCCGGAGAACGAGGTCCCGGTGACCAGGGCCACGTCGGCGCCCTGGAGGGCCGGATCCTGCTGGATGCTGGCGCCACCGCCGACCCGACCCTGGAGGAGCTGGGCTGCCTGCTGCTTCCCGGGTGCGTACAGCACCTGGGAGGTCGTGGTGTGGGTGCCGGCGGCATTCCCCGTCCCGGCGACCACGAAGCCCGCCGACCTGAGCTCGGTGGCGGCGCGGGAGGCCTGCTCGGCCGCGCCCGAGCCGTTGAGCACCTGCACCTTCACGCTGGCCGGCGCCACGGGAGGCGGCGCCGGCGCGCTCGGGGCCGCCGGCTGCACCGGCTTGGGCGGGTTGAGGAACTGCTGGACGGTCTGCTGGCCCCCCGGCTGGTCGAGGCGCAGCACGTCCCCGAGCTTGGGGAGCACCTCGGGCGTCGTGGGCAGTGTGTAGGTGGGCAGGTTGTTCGGGCTCAGCGACCGGAACCGCATGGCGAGCCCCAGGATGTCGTTGGTCGACAGCTTGTTGTCGATGGTCACGTCGTGGACCGCGGAGCTGATGATCGAGTTGGCGGTGATCGGGTTGTGTATCCCGGCCGAGATGGACTTGGCCATGAGGATCCGGATGAAGGTGTGCTGACGGCGGATGCGGCTCAGGTCGCCGTTGCCGTCGTAGTGCCATGACCCGTCGGCGAAGTACTGGTAGTCGCGGGAGCGGGCCATGGAGAGGGCCGCCGCCCCGTTCAGGTGCTGACAGCCCGCCTTGGTGATGTTCAGGCCCGAGAATGCGTCCTTGGCCGGGTCGGGGAAGTTCACGTCGATGCCGCCCACCGCGTTCACCAGGCCCTGGAAGCCGTCGAAGTTCATCGACACGAAGTGGTGGATGGGGATCCCGAGGTCGGCCTGGATCGTCTGGATCAGCTGCTGGGGACCGTTTCCGAAGCTCGAGTTGATGCGGTCCGTCCGGTTGGTGCCGGCGATGGGGACGAGCAGATCGCGGGGGATCGACAGCACCGACGCCTGATTGGAGCCGGCATCGATGTGCAGGACCATGGTGACGTCGCTGCGCTGACCGGCGGTGGCGGCGGAGCCCCCGAAGGCGCTGTTGGCGTTCGGGTCGGTCAGTCCCGAGCGAGAGTCGGAGCCGACGACGAGGATGTTGGTGGGCCCGTTGGTCGCCGGCGTCAGGCCGGGAATGTCGACCGAGTTGATCTCCCCCAGGCGGAGCTTCACGTAGAGGTACCCGAGAGCGGTCGCCAACACGATGGCGGCGACGGCGACGTTGCCGCCGATCAGTACGCGTCGTGGCCACCGGCGCGCACCAATGTGTCGAGGCCGGGTGGCCGGGCGCTCGGGAGCGACCGTGTCGCCTCGGGTGGCCACAGCGAAAATTAGGGTACCAGCGGCCAGACCGGGCATTAGCGCGGGTCGTCGCCAGCAACGAACGACTACCTGGTCGCGGTGGTCGACGGCCTCGTCAGGCCACGGGCAACCCCAGGCTGCGCCCGATCACCAGGCGTTGGACCTCGCTCGTGCCCTCGCCGATCTCCAGGATCTTGGCGTCGCGGTAGTAGCGGGCAACCGGCGACTCGTCGAGAAAGCCGGCTCCTCCGAAGATCTGGGTGGCCTCCCTGGTGGCGGCGACCGCAGCCTCGGTGGCATAGAGCTTGGCCATGGCGGCCGCCTGCTTGACCGGGCGGCCCTGGTCCTTGAGCCAGGCTGCCTTGTAGGTGAGCGTGCGGGCGCACTCGACCGCCACCGCCATGTCGGCCAGCTTGAAGGCGATGGCCTGATGGCGTCCGATGGGGCCGCCGAACGACTGGCGACTGCTGGCGTGGGCGAGCGACTGCTCGAGGCAGGCCTGGGCCAGGCCGACGGCCAGGGCGGCGATAGCGATGCGCCCGCCGTCGAGGATGGCCAGGAACTGGGCCAGGCCCTGGCCCTGCCCACCGAGCAGGTGGTCCGACGGCACCCGGCAGCCGTCCAGGACCAGGCCGTGGGTATCGGACGCGTGCCAGCCCCTCTTGCGGTAGGGCGGCTCGACCACCAGTCCCGGCGTCCCCGCAGGCACCACGATGGCGCTGATCCCCTGGCGCTCCGGGCCTGCGTCGGCCTCGGGCGGACCCCCGGTGCCAGCCGGCGGCGCCGTCGGCTCGGTCCGGGCGGTGACGGTGATCAACGAGGTGATCGGGGTCCCGGAGTTGGTGATGAAGGCCTTCGTGCCGTCGATGACCCACTCTCGACGGGAGGTGTCGAAGCGCCCTCTGGTGCGGGTGGCACCGGCGTCGCTGCCCGCGTCCGGCTCGGTCAGCCCGAAAGCGGCCAGGGCCTGGCCCGCGCACAGCGGCGGCAACCACCGGCGGCGCTGCTCGTCGGTCCCGAAGGAGAAGATCGGGTTGGCCCCCAGGCCGACCCCGGCCGAGAGCGTGATGGCCATCGACGAGTCGACCCGGCCGAGCTCCTCTACGGCCACGCAGAAGGTGGTGAAGTCGGCTCCCGATCCGCCGTACTCGACCGGGAACGGCAGCCCGAACAGCCCCAGCTCCCCCATGGCCAGCACGGTCTCGACGGGAAAATGGTGGGTGCGGTCCCACTCCTCGGCGTGGGGGGCGATCTCGCCCTCGGCGAAGTCCCGGACGACCTTGCGGAACGCCTGCTGCTCCTCGGAGAGCTCGAAGTCCATCGCTCCGTCAGCGTAGGTGAACGACGTCGCCAGCCGTGACGGTCCGCAGGCACACACCGACGTCGAGGAGCAGGTGTCCCTCGTCGGTCACATCGGCCACCGTCCCGGTGACCGTCTCGTCCGCCAGCTCGACACGCACGGCGCGGCCGACGCTGGTGCACCGCCGCCGGTACTCCGCGGCCTGGCCCAGCTGCCCACTCCGCTCGGCCAGGGCCCGGTACCGGTCCTCCAGGTTGGTGAGCAGGGCCACCAGCAGCTGGACGCGGTCCACCTCGTGGCCGGCCAGGTGGTCCAGTGCGACCGCCTCGTCCGCCAGCTCCGAGTCGTCCATTCGCTCCCCCCAGTTGACGTTCAGCCCGAGGCCAACCACCACGGCCCGGGCCCGGGGACCCTCGAGGTGCGTCTCGGCCAGGATGCCCCCGAGCTTCCGGGGTCCGACGACGAGGTCGTTGGGCCACTTGAGACCGGCCTCCACGCCCGCCTCCGCCTGACAGGCGTCGGCGGCGGCGAGCGCCATGATGGCGGTGAGCAGGTGCAGGCGCTCGAGCGGCAGCTCGGGTCGCAGCAGCACCGAGACGAGCAGGGAGGAGCCGGGCGGCGCCACCCAGACCCGACCCAGACGGCCCCGTCCCGAGTCCTGGTGGTCCGCCACGACGACCGTCCCTTCCGGGGCGTCGGCCCGGGCCATCTCGAGCAGATGGCGGTTGGTCGAGCCGGTGGAGGGTAACCAACGGACATCGACGAACCGGGTGGTGGCCAGCTGTGATCTGGCGCCACCGTCGAGCATCGCACTAACCATAGGTTGATGGCGTCGAAAGGTTTCCCGTGCTCACCAAGGTCCTGATCGCCAACCGCGGCGAGATCGCCGTCCGGGTCATCCGCACCTGTCGGGAGGTCGGCATCGCCACGGTCGCGGTGTACTCGGAGCTCGACCGCGAGGCGTTGCATGTCCGACTGGCGGACGAAGCCCATGCCCTGGGCGGCAAGACCGCCGCCGAGAGCTACCTCAACACCGACGCCATTCTCGAGGCAGTGGCCAACAGCGGGGCCGACGGGGTGCATCCGGGCTACGGCTTCTTCTCGGAGAACGCCGACTTCGCCCGGGCGATCCAGGACCAGGGCGTGACGTTCATCGGACCTCCGCCGGCGGCCATCGAGATCATGGGCGACAAGATCAGCTCCCGGCGGGCGGCCGAGCAGGCCGGCGTCGCCGGTGTCCCCGGTCGCTCCAACCCGGTGACCGACCTCGACGAGATCGTCGACTTCGGCGAAGAGGTGGGCTGGCCGGTGGCCATCAAGGCCGCCTTCGGCGGCGGCGGACGCGGCATGAAGGTCGTCGAGCGGGCTGAGGACGCCCGGGATGCCATGGAGTCGGCCCAGCGGGAGGCCCAGGCGTACTTCGGACGGCCGGAGATCTACCTCGAGCGCTACCTGAGCTGGCCCCGTCACGTGGAGATGCAGATCATCGCCGATGCTGGGGGCGAGACCGTGTGGCTCGGCGAGCGGGACTGCTCGTGCCAGCGGCGGCATCAGAAGCTGATCGAGGAGAGCCCGGCGCCGGACTTCCCCGACTTCATCCGCCAGGAGATGGGCGAAGCAGCGGTCAAGGTGGCACTGGCGTGCGGCTACGTGAACGCCGGCACGGTCGAGTTTCTCTACCAGGACCGGGAGTTCTACTTCCTCGAGATGAACACCCGTCTCCAGGTCGAGCACCCCGTCACCGAGATGGTGACCGGCGTCGACCTCGTCGCCCTCCAGCTGCAAGTCGCCGCCGGCGAGCCACTCGGGTTCAGCCAGCAGCAGGTGCAGCGCCGCGGTCACTCCATCGAATGCCGCATCAACGCCGAGGACCCCGCCCAGGGGCGCTTCCTGCCCGCGCCGGGCACCATCACCCGGCTGCACACGGCCGACGGACCCGGCGTCCGGACCGATGCCGGCTACGCCGACGGCGACACGGTGAGCCAGTACTACGACAACCTCGTCGCCAAGGTCGTGACCTGGGGCCCCGATCGCGGTGCCGCTCGGCGCCGGATGATCCGGGCCCTCGAGGAGACCGAGATCGAGGGTGTGGCAACGAACATCCCCGCCCACCTTGCGATCCTCACCCACCCCGACTTCGCCGCGTCCCGACACTCGACCCGCTGGGTGGAGGAGCGCCTCGACCTCTCACACGTGGCGTCGCCCCGGCCGGCGCCGCCCCAGCCGGTCGCGCCCACCCCGGCGGCCGGCGGCACCGCGCCCGAGGCTGGCGTGGCCGCGGCTGCCGCGACCAGCCAGACGCCGACCCAGAACGGGGAGGGCCGGGTGCTGCGGGAGGTGGAGGCCGAGGTCAACGGTCGCCGGTACGAGGTGAAGCTGTGGGTCCCGGAGCTGGCCGGGGCGTCGTCGACCGGGTCGCCCACTGGCGGCACCCTGAGCCGGGCCGCGCGGGCGACACCCGCGCGCAAGCCACCCCCTGGGGCGACAGGCGGGGCCGGGACGGGGACCATCACCGTGCCCATGCAGGGCACGATCGTCAAGGTCCTGGTGAAGGAGGGCGACGAGGTCGACGTCGGGCAGGCGGTGTGCGTGCTCGAGGCCATGAAGATGGAGAACAACATCAACGCCGACCGGGCCGGGAGGGTGACCGAGATCAGAGTGGCCTCCGGCGATGCCGTCGGTCCCGGCGACGTGATCGCCGTGATCGAATAGCGGCAACGAATAGCGGCAACGGAGCGAAAGGGGGCCGCTATGCCGGCCAGGGGGGACCAGGCGAGGTCGGATCGAAAGGGCGCCGCCCAGCATCAGCTCGACGCCCACCTCACGGACCTGGTCGAGCTCAGTCACACCATCCACGAGCATCCCGAGCTGGCGTTCGAGGAGGAGCGGGCGGCGGCCTGGGTGGGCGAGTCGCTCACCACCGCCGGGTTCGACGTCGAGCGCGGTGTCTGTGACCTACCCACAGCCCTGATCGCCACCGCCGGCCGAGGACCGCTGGTCGTGGCCGTGTGCGCCGAGTACGACGCGCTTCCCGGCATCGGCCACGCCTGCGGGCACAACGTGATCGCCGCCTCGGCGGTCGGGGCAGGGCTCGCTCTGGCGTCGATGGCCGACGACCTCGGGATCACGCTCAAGGTGATCGGCACGCCGGCCGAGGAGGGCGGCGGGGGCAAGATCTACATGCTCGAGCGCGGCGCCTTCGCCGGGGTCGACGCGGCGATGATGGTTCACCCCGGTCCGGCGGAGCTCATCCAGATGCCGTGCTTGGCCGTGTCGCACTTCGACGTCCACTACACGGGACGGGATGCGCACGCCTCGGCGTTCCCCGAAGCGGGCCTCAACGCCGCCGACGCCCTGACCGTGGCCCAGGTGGGCATCGGGCTGCTGCGCCAGCAGTTCCGGAGCCACGACCAGGTCCAGGGCATCGTGACCAAGGGCGGCGACGCTCCCAACGTCATCCCTGCACACACCTCGGCCAAGTACTACGTACGCGCCGCCACGCTCGAGGCCCTGGAATCGCACGAGGCCAAGGTGCGCCGCTGTTTCGAGGCTGGTGCCCTAGCCACGGGGACCGACGTCGAGTTCGTCCAGCGGAGCCCGCGCTACTCCGAGTTCGTGCCCCACGCCGGCATGCAGGCGAGCTACCGCGCCAACGCCGAGGCCCTCGGGCGCAGGTTCCCCGAGGTGCCCAAGCAGGTCATGATGGCCTCGACCGACATGGCCAACGTGTCGCTGGCAGTGCCGTCCATCCACCCGATGCTCGACATCGACTCCCTGCCTGCGGTGAACCACCAGCCCGAGTTCGCCGCCGCCGCCATCACGCCGACCGCCGACCAGGCGCTGCGGGACGGCGCGCTCGCCATGGCCTGGACCATCGTGGACCTGGCCACCGACGACTCACTGCGAGCCGAGCTCGCCGGCAGCGCCGCCTGATCCCTGGGAGCTACTCGGCCGCCTCGGCCAGAGCCTCGGCCAGGGCGGGGTGCACCAGGAGGCTCTCGCCGATGTCGGCGACCCGCAGGTGCGCGGTGACGGCCACGGCGATCACCGAGATCAGCTCGGCCGCCCGCTCCCCCACGATCGATCCACCCAGGACCACGCCCGTGGCCGGATCGGAGAGGATCTTCACGAACCCCCTCGCATCGCCGTCGATCAGGGCCCGGGCGTTGGCCGCGAAGGGGACCTTGGTCACCCTGATCTTGCGTCCGAGGGCGAAGGCCTCCGCCTCGGCCAGGCCCACGTCGGCGATCTCGGGCTCGGTGAAGATGGCGCTGGCCGCCTTGTCGTAGTCCAGGTGGCGGTGCTGGCGGGTGTGGAGGCCCATCACGTGCTCGGCCACCTTGCGCCCCTGGGTTGACGCGACAGACGCCAGGGGGAGCTTGCCCGAGAGGTCGCCGGCCGCGTAGATGTGGCCCACGTTCGACTGGCAGTGCTGGTTCACCGGGACGTAGCCGCCCCCGTCGACTTCGACGCCTGCAGCGTCGAGTCCCAGGCCCTCGGAGTTGGGCACCGGCCCGATGGCCAACAGCGCGTGCGATCCGTCGACCATGCGGCCGTCGTTGCACTCGACCACCACGCCGGCGTCCTTCACGCTCACGCCCGTCGCGCGCGCCCCCTTGTAGAGCACGACGCCGGTGCTCAGGAAGTCCGCCTCCAGGGCGGCGGCGACCTCGGGGTCCTTGCCGGGGAGCACCTGCTGGCGGCTCACGATGAGGCTGACCTTGGAGCCGAAGGACCGGAACATGTGGACGAACTCGACGCCGGTCACCCCCGAGCCGATCACGACCAGATGCTCCGGCACCTCGGGAGGCGGGTAGGCCTGGCGCGTGATCAAGATCCGCCGACCGTCCACCTCGGCCCAGTCCGGCACCCGTGGTCGGCTGCCCGTGGACAGCAGCACGGCGTCCGCGTCCAGCTCCAGGATCCGGCCGTCGGACGTCTCGGCCACGACGTCGTGGGGCCCCTTGAGGCTGGCGCGGCCGCGTACGACGTGCACGTCCTGACTGGTGAGGAGGTCGGTCACCGATCGCTCCAGGTAGCCGCTGATGACCCCGATTCGATCGGCCAGGGCGGGGATGTCGAGCGTGGCGCTGGTGCAGGTGAGCCCCAGGGCGTGGCCTCGCCTGGTCACGCCGATCACCCCGCCGGTGGCGATCATGGCCTTCGACGGGATGCAGTCCCACGGGTTGGCCGAGCCACCCATGACGTCGCGCTCGACCAGCGTCACCTCGGCCCCGAGACGGGCGGCATGGGTGGCGGCCTGGATGCCCGCCGGGCCTCCCCCGATGATCACGAAACGCACCGGCACCACCCCACGGTATCGGTCGTGGCGGTCCTACCGGGTGGGCTGGTAGACGCCGAACTCCTCGCGGAGCACGTCGCTGACCTCGCCGAGGGTGGCCCTGGCCGCCAGCGCCTCCTTCATCGGCACCAGCAGGTTCTGCGTGCCCCTGGCGGCGGCGGCCACGTCCGCCAGCGCCGCCTCGGCCCTCGCCTGGTCCCGCTCGGCCCGGACCCGACGCACGCTCTCGGCCTGCTGGCGCTGGAGGGCCGGGTCGATCGGGAAGACCTCGACCAGGTCAGGGGACTCCTCGACGTGGCGGTTGACGCCGACGATGACCTTCTCGCCGTCGTCGACGGCCTTGGCGTAGGCGTAGGCCGCCTGCTCGATCTCGTCCTGCATGAAGCCGGCCTCGATCGCCTCCACCGCCCCGCCCATGGCATCGATCCGCTCGAGGTACTCCCACGCCCCCGCCTCCACCGAGTCCGTCAGCGACTCGACGAAGTAGGACCCCCCCAGCGGATCGACGGTGTCGGCCACCCCCGACTCGTTGCCGATGATCTGCTGGGTCCGAAGGGCGATCCGGACGGCCCGCTCGGTCGGGAGCCCGAGGGCTTCGTCGAAGCTGTTGGTGTGCAGGCTCTGGGTGCCCCCGAGGGCAGCCGCCAGCGCCTGCACCGTGGTGCGCACGATGTTGTTCTCGGGTTGCTGCGCGGTCAGGGTCGAGCCGCCCGTCTGGGTGTGGCAGCGCAGGAGGGTGGACCGCTTGTCCTTGGCGTGGAAGCGCTCGGTCATGAGCCTCGCCCACATCCGGCGGGCGGCGCGGAACTTGGCCACCTCCTCGAACAGGTTGTTGTGGGCGTTCCAGAAGAAGCTCAGACGGGGAGCGAAGTCGTCCACGGCCAGACCCGCGGCCAGCGCCGCCTCCACGTAGGCGACGCCGTTGGCCAGAGTGAAGGCGACCTCCTGGACCGCGGTCGACCCGGCCTCACGGATGTGGTAGCCGGAGATCGAGATCGTGTTCCACGACGGAAGGTGCTCGGCGCAGTAGGCGAAGGTGTCGGTGATGATCCGCATCGAAGGGCGCGGCGGGTAGATGTAGGTGCCGCGGGCCACGTACTCCTTGAGGATGTCGTTCTGGACGGTGCCGCCCAGGCGATCGGGGGCGACGCCGGACTCCTCGGCCACCACCTGGTACAGGAGCAGGAGAATGGCCGCCGTGGCGTTGATGGTCATGGACGTGGTGACCCGGTCGAGGGGTAGGTCGGCCAGTAGCGCGCGCATGTCCTCGACGGAGTCGATGGCGACGCCGACCTTGCCCACCTCACCTTCGGCCCGGGGATGGTCGGAGTCGTAGCCCATCTGGGTGGGCAGGTCGAAGGCGCACGACAAGCCGGTCTGGCCGGCGCCCAGGAGAAACTTGAACCGCTCGTTGGTCGCCTCCGCCGTGCCGAAGCCGGCGTACTGACGCATGGTCCACAGCCGTCCCCGGTACATGTCGGCGTACACGCCGCGGGTGTACGGGTACTGGCCGGGCTGGCCCAGCTGCCGGGCCCCGTCCCAGCCGTCGAGGTCCTCGGCGGTGTAGACGGGCCGGATCTCTATGCCCGAGTCGGTGCGATGCTCTGACGGCTGGGCCATGGCCCAGAGGTTAGACCCGCGCTGGTTGGGACCCCGTCGGCGGCGCCTGCGTCGGGTGCGGCATGCAGAGCTCGTCGTACTCGGCGATGACGATCTCGCCGGCCTCGGGGCCGCAGGCGGGGCAGGCCGGGTCCCGGTGCACGTTGAAGGTGCGGAAGCTCTCCTCCAGCGAGTCGTAGGCCAGCAGCCTGCCGACCAGGGAGTCGCCGAGGCCGAGGATGAGCTTGACGGCCTCCAGGGCCTGGATGGAGCCGATGATCCCGCACAGCACACCGAGCACGCCGGCCTCGGCGCACGATGGCGCCAGCTCGGCCGGGGGCGGCTCGGGGATCATGCACCGGTAGCACGGCCCGTTGTAGGGGTCGAAGACGGTGACCTGCCCCTCGAAACGGAAGATCGACCCGTGGACCACCGGGATCCGCTTCACCAGCGAGGCGTCGTTCACGAGGTAGCGGGTGGGGAAGTTGTCCGTGCCGTCGACGATGACGTCGTAGCCGTCGATGATGTCGAGGATGTTGTCGGCTCCGAGGCGCACGTCGTAGGTCACGACGTCGAGGTCGGGGTTCATGGCCGTCAGCGTCTTCTTGGCCGAGTCCACCTTGCGCTCGCCGATCCGGTCGAGGTTGTGGAGGATCTGGCGCTGCAGGTTGGACGCGTCGACCTCGTCCATGTCGATGATCCCGAGGGTCCCGACCCCCGCCGCCGCCAGGTACATGGCCGCAGGCGAGCCGAGGCCGCCGGCACCGAGGAGAAGGACCTTGGCGTCCAGCAGCCGCTGCTGCCCGGCCTCGCCCACCTCGGGCAGGAGGAGGTGGCGGTGGTAGCGGTTGCGCTGATCGGGCGTCAGCGTCTGCGGCGTCCGCCAGTCCCGGCCCTCGTCCTTCCAGCGATTGAAGCCACCGGTCAGGGAGGCGACGTCGCCGTAGCCCAGCTCGCCGAGCGTCTTGGCCGCGAAGGCGGAGCGAACGCCGCTGGCGCAGAACACGACGATCGGCCGGTCGTGGTCGCTGACCCGGCCCTCCACCTGGGTCTCGAGGTTGCCGCGGGGGATGTGGAGAGAGCCGGGGATGGTCCCCTGCTCGTACTCCTCGGGCTCCCGGACGTCGAGGAACAAGGCGTCGTCGCGGCGGCGGTCGGCCTCGGTGCCATCGACCTCGTGGATGGCGGACTTGGCCTGGGCGAGAAGCTCTCTGAATGTCGGCACGTCGATCACGCTCCTGGGAGCGGTTGATTTCGTACACCTAAACCCTACCCGCGCAGTCGACATTCCCGCGTCGGTAGGGTCGCCGGGCGTGGAGCTCGATGACGCCATCCGCCGCCGGCGCATGGTCCGCAGCTTCGAGGACCGCCCGGTCGCTCCCGATGTCGTCGACGCCATCCTCGACCACGCCGTGCGGGCGCCCTCGGCGGGCTTCAGCCAGGGTTGGGCCTTCGTGGTGCTCGAGGGCCCGGACCAGACGGGGGTCTTCTGGCGCACCACGACCACCTCCGACTGGCGGGCGAGCACCCGCCGGGCGGGGCTGCTGCGGGCGCCCGTCGTCGTCCTCCCCCTCGCTCACCGACAGGCCTACCTCGACCGCTATGCCGAGCCCGACAAGGAGGGCAGCGGGCTCGACCGCCCCGAGGCCTGGCCCGTGCCCTACTGGCTGGTCGACACCGCCTTCGCCACCATGCTCGTCCTCCTCAGCGCCGTCGACGCGGGCCTCGGGGCGGCCTTCCTCGGCATCTTCAGGGGCGAGGCCGACCTGCTGGCCGCCCTCGGGGTGCCGCAGGGATACCGGCCCATCGGCGCCGTCGCCATGGGCTACCCGGCGCCCGATTTCCCGTCGCCCTCCCTGGCCCGCGGCCGTCGTCGCCTTTCAGACGCCGTGCACCGGGGCCGGTGGTAGCGACTCCCTATCCGACGATGGCGGGCAGCACCTCGCCGATGGGCTCGGTCAGCACCGCGTCGGCCGCGTCGTCGTAGGGCGTCGGCTCGGTGTTGACGATGACCAGCCGGGCCCCGGCCTGGCGGGCGACGGGCACCAGACCGGCAGCGGGGAACACGGTGAGGCTCGAGCCCACCGCCAGCAGCAGGTCACACGACGACGCAGCCCGTTCCGCCCTCGCCAGGTCCTCGGGCACCAGGCTCTGTCCGAAGCTGATCGTCGCCGACTTGAGGATGCCGCCGCAGGTCGACGGGCCATCCGTCGCCAGACATGCGGGGTCCGGCTCCCCCGCCCTCACGCGCTCGAGCACCTCGGGCATCGGCCTGCGGTCGCCGCACGACATGCAGACCGACCAGTGGATCGTCCCGTGGATCTCGACCACGCGCGCCGGATCGTTGCCTGCCCGCTGGTGGAGCCCGTCGATGTTCTGGGTGACGAGGGTGTCGAGCTTGCCTCGTCGCTCGAGGACCACCAGGGCCCGATGGCCCGCGTTCGGCTCCGCCTGCCACGCCGGAGAGCTCAACCGGTCCTGCCACGACCGGCGGCGGACCTCGGGGTCTGCGAGGTAGTAGTCGAGGGTGGCCCTGCGCTCGGCCCCGGGGTTCTTGGTCCAGACGCCCTGGGGGCCGCGGAAGTCGGGGATCCCCGACTCGGTCGAGATCCCGGCACCCGTCAGGACGACGACATGGCTGGCGGTGTCGATCCACCCCCGGACCGCATCGGCTTGCTCAGTGGATTGCACGGCACCAGCATTCCACCCGGGAAACGGTGCGCTCCCCTACCACCGGACCGTGGCAACGGTGAGGGGGGCGGACAGCCCTCGCAAGCTGAGGGATCGTTCGTCGACCACCGAGCATTGGCCACCGGCGGCATCCAGCGCCGCCCGACTGGCCACGATCTCGCCCGGTCCGGCGGTGGCGGCGATGCGCGCCGTCTCGTGCACGCCCTTTCCGCCGTAGTCGCCCTGACGTTCGGTCGCCTCCGTGGTGTGGAGGCCGATGCGCACCTGCACGGCGAAGCCGTGCTCCCGGCGGTGATCGGCAAGCCGCCGCTGGATGGCGCACGCCGCTTCCAGGGCTCCTGCGGTGTCGTCGAAGGCGACGAAGAAGCCGTCTCCCTCGTGCTTGACCTCTTCGCCCGCGAACTGCTCGAACACGGACCGAAGACTGCGATCGTGCCAGGTGAGCAGGGCGTCCCAGGCCTCGTCACCCAGTGCCTCGACCAGCTTGGTCGACCCCACGATGTCGGTGAACATGAACGTGCGGGTGGGACGGGTGGCCGGAGCGCGAACCGAGAGGCGGGACGTCATCTCGGCCGCGGCTCGGGTGGCGCCGATGCGGGCAAACGCGGCCCGCGCCGACTCCAGCTCCAACACGGCGTCGTCATCACAGCCGGCCGCCTGATAGGCCCGGGCCAGGTCCGCCTTGCCCTGCGCCGCCTCGTATGGCGCGTCGAGCTCGGTCCACCGCCCGACACACTGCCGCAGCTCGGAGATGGCCTCGTCCACCCGGCCCTCGGCCAGCGCGACCTGGCCCCTGGCACCGGCCGCGCTGGCGGCCAGGGCCGCGGTGGCGGTGGCTTCGGACAGGGTCGTGAGCGCCGACGCCGCGGCGCGGGCGACCTCGAGCGCGCCGCCCGCCACGGCGATGGTCACCTGCGCCGGCAGCAGGAAGCCTCGCTGCTCCTGGATCAGGCCCGACGGGTCGGCCAGCGCGTTCGAGACCGCCTGCAGGGCAACCTCGGGCTGCCCGCGGTCCAGCCGGAGCAGGGCAAGGCCCGGCTGGGGATCGAAGCCCAGCTCCGACGCTCGGCGAAAGGCCTCGCTTGCGCCAGCCGCGTCGCCCCGACGGCGCCGGATCTCGCCCAGCTCGTGAAACGCCCACCCCGCGAAGCGCGGCGCCGAGGCGATCAGCTCGTCGCACGCCTCGAGCGCATCCTTCTCCGCCTCGTCGAGGGCGCCTCGGAGCCGTCGCACCTCGGCGCGATGGAACCGGCACAGTCCCGGAAAACCGCTGACTGCCTGCCGCTCGCACCAGCGAGTGGCGGCATCGGTCCACTCTCCGGCACGCCGCCAGTCACCGATGTTCCGACAGGCGTTGATGGTCGAGCAATAGATCGTCCCCGCGGTCATCAGCGTGAGCGAGCCGCTGGCAGCCAGCGCGTTGGCCTCGTCGATCAGGGCGAGCCCTTCAGCCGGCCGCCCCTCGACGATCAGGCCGTGGCCCTGCTCGAGCAACCCGAGACCCTCGAGGTCGGGCACATCGAGGCGCCGGCCCATCTCCAGCACCTGGGCGGCGAGGTCCCGGCACGCGTCGTGGGCACCGGTGTCGGACATGGCCCGACCCATCATCCACGCAAGAAGCCCGTACTCGGCGCAGTCGGTGTCACCGCCGAGCAAGGTGGAGGCACGCGCCAGCCATCCGCTCGCCACGGCCATGTCACCTCGCCCGTGGTGCTCGCGCGTCAAGGCGAGCGCCAGTCGCGCCGCTCCCCTCTGGTCGCCGGCGCTGGCGTAGGCGGATTCGGCCCGCTCGAGCAGGTCCAGGAGCTGGTCGAAGTGACGGGACCAGCGCGCTGCCTCAGCCAGCCGCTCGAGATCCTCTCCCTCCAGGGGAGCCGACAGACCGGCCGCCGACAGGTGCGCGTAGGCATCGGCCCAGCGGTGCTCGGCGTACGCCTCCCGCCCAGCAGCCAGGTCGTCGGTCACGGCGCCCTCCTGGCGAAGAGTATGGCACGGGGCTGTCGAGCGGCCCCTGGCTCAACCGGGGGCGGCGGCGCCGGCGACGACCTCGCTGGCCCACCGGTAGTCCTGCTTGCCCGCCGGCGAGCGCCGGACCTCGTCCACCAGGTAGAGGGCCCTGGGCACCTTGTAGCCCGCCAGGTGGGCCCGGCAGTGCCCCTGCAGCTCCTCCAGCGTCGGAACCGGCCCTGGCACGGGTTGGACGACGCAGGCGACCCGCTGGCCCCACTCGGGGTCGTCGGCCCCGACGACGACGGCGTCGGCCACCCGGGGATGCGCCTTGACGACGGCCTCGACCTCCTCCGGGTACACCTTCTCACCGCCGGTGTTGATGCACATCGAGCCCCGTCCGAGCAGACGGATCGTGCCGTCGGTCTCCACGGTGGCCATGTCGCCTGGCAGCGACCACCGGACGCCGTCGATCTCGACGAAGGTCCGGGCCGTCCGGGCCGGGTCCTTGTGGTAGCCGATCGGCCCGCGGCCTCGCGTCGCCAGCCGCCCCACTTGCCCCGATCCGGGCGACACGGGACGCAGGTCCTCGTCCACGACCATGGTGACGTCGCGCGCCGCGAAGCTGAGCGACGACGCTGGCGTTCCCTTCAGGGCGACGGCGGTGACCTGCACCGGCGCCTCCGAGGAGCCCACGGCCTCGCTGATGGCCAGAACGCTCGGCAGCGCGGCGAGAAGCCGGTCCTTGGTGGCAGCCGTGAGGATGCTGCCGCCCGAGCCGAGCAGGCGCACCGAGGAGGTGTCGTAGGCATCGGGCCGGGCTTCGAGCAGCTCCACGAGCGGGCGCCCGCTGGTGTCGCCCACGATCGTGAGCATGGTCACGCGCTCGGTCTCGACCAGGTCGAGCACGCGGCTCATGTCCATGCTCCTGTGGGTGTAGAGCACGAGCCTGCCCCCGCCCAGGAGCGTGCTGAGCGCCGTCCACTGGCCGCTGGCGTGGATCAGCGGACCGAGGGAGAGGGCCACGAACTCGTCGGGACCAGGATCCCCCCGGGGCAGAAAGGGCCCGATCCGGTGCGACCGGTTGACCAGGGCCCGCTCACCGACCTCCTCGGGGCGCTCGATGGGCGGACCGCCCGGGTTCCCGCCTCCGAGCGTGGCGAAGAGGATGTCCTCGTGCCGCCACACCACACCCTTGGGCAGACCCGTCGTCCCTCCCGTGTACAGCACGTAGTGGTCGTCCGCCGACCGTACGCCGAAGTCCCGGCGCGCCGACCCCGAGGCGAGCACGTCCTCGTACCGCAGGGCGCCGGTATCGCTGGCCTCGCACCCGTCGTCCACCTCGATCAGCACCCGGAGCGAACCCGGCCGGCTCGGCACCGAAGCCACGTGGTGTGAAAGCTCGCGGTGATGGACGAGCGCCACGAGGTCGGCATCGGAGAACAGGTGGGCGAGCTCCTCGCCGACGTAGCGGTAGTTGACGTTCACCGGAACGGCCCGCAGCTTGAAGCAGGCCAGCATGGTCTCGACGAACTCGGCTCCGTTGTAGAGATACAGCCCCACGTGGTCGCCCGCCCGTACCCCGTGGGCCGCCAGTCCGTGCGCCAGCCTGGTGCTGCGCTCGTCGAGGAGGGCGTAGGAGCGCCTGCGATCTCCAGACACGAGTGCCTCACGGTGGCCGACCTCGTCGGCCACGCGCTCGAACAGATCGGCCAGGTTGAACTCCATCAGCGTCGACCTTCCCTGGCCAGCGAGCGGACGGAACCGCCGGGCGCGAAGCTAGGGGCGCATTCTGGCAGGAAGGAGCGAGCCGGGCCATGTCGATCGGCGGCGCCACGTCGATGTTGGTGGGGACCGACGGGCGCGTCCCCAAGGAGCGTTACGTCTCGCGCGAGTTCCTCGATCTCGAGATGGAGAAGCTGTGGCCGCGGGTGTGGCAGGTTGCCTGCCGGGAGGAGGAGCTGCCCGCGACGGGCGACTATCTCGAGTACCTGATCGGCGACCAGTCCATCCTCGTGGTGCGCACGGACCCGGAGACCATCAGGGGCTACTTCAACTCGTGCCTGCACCGGGGCACCAGGCTCGCCGATGGACGAGGCAATTTCGGCGACGGCCAGATCCGATGCCGGTACCACGCCTGGCGCTATGCCCTCGACGGGCAGCTGACCGAGATCGTCGACCGTCATGAGTTCCCGGACGTGCCGTCGGACCTTCGCCTGCACGAGGTGCGGACCGAGCGGTGGGGAGGCTTCGTGTTCGTCAACATGGACCGCGAGGCGGACCCCCTGATCGACTTCCTCGATCCCATTCCCAAGCTCCTCGGGCCGCTCCACCTCGACCAGATGCGCTTCGCCAGCTATCGCACCACCGTCCTCCCCGCCAATTGGAAGGTCGTCGTCGACGCCTTCAACGAGGGCTACCACGTGCAGGGAACCCATCCGCAGCTGTTGGCGTGGACCGACGACGTGAGCATGGAGTACGTCCAGTTCGACACGCACGCCCACTACGGCAGGCTCGCCCACGCCCGTCGTGAGCTTCGCCCCAGCCCCCGTCTCGGCCTTCGGGAGGACGAGATCGACGAGGGGG
>JBPYEZ010000124.1:0-48440 GCA_051984395.1 Acidimicrobiales bacterium
GGGATCGACGCCGTGATCTCAGTCCTCTTCTAGCGAGAAGGACATAGCGGCGGTAGCCGCCGAGAGGCGCGCTGAACAACCCCGCTGACCAGCTAACACGTGGTGGGCGCTGGGCGACTCGAACGCCCGACCTCAGCCGTGTGAAGGCTGCGCTCTAACCAACTGAGCTAAGCGCCCGGAGGAGCTCCGGCTGACAGCACATCGTGCTGGCGGCACCCATCCTACTCTCGGGGTCTCCGTCGACGACGATCGAGCCGAGCCGCTCGTTACCCGAGGCGGTCGGCGCTGTCTCGGTGGGTATCCCACCCGTTACCGAACGATCCTCGCGGCGGGGCGACGAGCGCGTCCTCCCGCGCGTCAGATCCCGGAGAGCGCACCCACAGGTCCCGCTGGGGGAAGGGCATGGCGATGGCCGCCTCGTCGAGGGCGCGCTTCACGCTCATGGCGACCTCGCTCCGAACCCGCCATGGGTCGGTCGAGTGCCAGAACAGCACCGTGAACCGCACAGACGAGTCACCGAACTCGTCAACCCACGCGGCCGGTGCCGGAAGCGCCTTCACGCTACTGGCGCGCCTGGCGGCGTCGACCAGGATGCGCTGCGCCTCCTCCAGCTCGATGCCGTAGCCGACGCCAAGCTCGAGGCTCCCCCGTCGCAGCGGCGTCTTGGTGAAGTTGACGATCGGGTTCTCGAGCACGGTCCTGTTGGGGATGAACACGTCGAGCCCGTCGAAGGTGCGCAGAGCGACATTGCGGAGATCGATGTCCTCCACGACGCCCTCGAACTTGTTGTCGAGACGCACCTGGTCGCCGCGACGGATCGGGCGGCGAGCCTGCAGGAGAACGCCGGCGACAAGGTTCTGCAGGGTGTCCTGCAGCGCGAAAGCCAGGGCGATGCCGCCGATTCCCAGGGCACCGAGCAGCGGACCGATCTGCACCCGCAGGGCGGCCAGCGCATACACCAGACCGGTCACCACGATCACGTAGGTGACGATCCGGCTGACCAGCCGGCCCCATCCCCGGTCCGGATCCCGGCTGGTCGCGCGCATGACAGCCCTCTTGGCCACCTGGACCGCGAGGACCGTCACCCCGAGGATGGCCGCCACGTGGATCCAGTCCCAGGCCGTGATGCCGTGCGGGACGACCAGGTGGGGCGCTGAAGCTGCTCCCAGCGTCATCGGCACGGCATGCTATCGGCCCCCCACCACCCCTCTGAACACGCGCCCCCGAGCGATCGGCGCCAGTCGGCGCAGCTCCGCGTGGCTGAGCGATCGATCAGCGCGGCCGATCAGCCGTTCTGGTCGCGTCTGGGGCCGGCAGATGGCCCTGCAGGCGATCAGAGGGGTCGGGCGGGGGCCGCCCACAGTTCTCATGGGGATGAGGGCCGCGCGGCGCCACCCGCGAGGGCCGGACGCTCAGGTGGTCGTATCGACGATGAGCACGTCGCAGGGGGCGTGGTGGGCCACCTTGTTGGGCACGCTGCCGAGCACGAAGCGAGACCGCGAGCGCATGCCCACCGAGCCCACGACGATCAGGTCCGCCTTCCACGCCTCCGCCTCGTCGAGCAGGGCGTCGGCCGGCTCCGACGCCACCGACCGCGGGAGCACCTCGCTCACACCGATCTCCCGGGCGACGGCGGCCGCCTTCTCCGCCACCTCCTGGGCTGCGGCCGAGGCCACCGCCAGCCAGTTCTGGTCCGGCGGCGTGGCTCCCGCCCACAAGCCCCCGCGGGAGGCTTCCCGGTGGGCGGACAGGACCCGAAGCTCGGCCCCGAAGAGCTTGGCCAGCGTGGCGGCGCGCCGGACCGCCAGGGTCGCGGTGGGCGATCCGTCGGTACCGACCACGATCCGCTGGGGCAGGGCCGTGACCTCCCGCTCCCGGGCGCTGGCTGCATCTGTGTCGGACATCTCGTTCTCCCCTCTGCCCGCCGGGACCCCTTGTCCACCGGTGAGGCGCCGGCCGACTACCAGGATGACGCGTCTCGCCGCCTCGTGACGGACATCCCAGCTCGGCCCCTGCGGCGGCACGCATCCCGGTACTGCCATCCTGTTCACATTGCGGTAACTTCGGGTAAGCCGTCAGGGAGCGGGATGCTTTCGAGCTACCGCCTCACGGCGAGGAGGGAGGGCGCTAGCGATGGTGGAGAGCGCGCAGGTCGCCGGAGCGGGGGGCAGAGAGCCGGGCCCCGTCGCCCGCATGCTGTGGTACCGCCAGCTGAACCGCTACCCGAACACCGGGCCGCGCTACTTCTACCTGGCGATCGTGGTCGTCGGGACGATCATGCTCTACTACCAGTTCTACGTTCAGGGTGCGGTGGCTCCCCAGATCACCCACCAGCTGAACATGTCGTTCCCGTTCTTCGTCTACATCGTGGTGATCTCCAACGCGGTCGGGGCGTTCGGGTCGCTGTTCGCCGGCCTCGCCGACCGCTGGGGCCGGGCCAACCTCGTCGCCTACGGCCTGGTGTACACGGGGGCCATGATCGCCTTCGGCGTGCCCAACTCCCCCAACAAGTACGCCTACATCATCATGTTCTCGTCGGTCGGCTTCGTCGAGGGCATCATGCTGGTGGCGACACCCGCCCTGGTTCGTGACTACTCCCCTCAGATCGGCCGGGCATCGGCCATGGGCTTCTGGACGCTCGGGCCGGTCGTCGGCAGCCTAATCGTGGCCGAAGTCTCCAGTCGGACGGTCAACCACCTCCATTTCTGGTACTCCGGCGCGCAGGGGCCCGGGCTGAACGGAGTGGTCTGGCAGGACCAGTACGTCGTCTGTGGATTGATCGGCCTGGCGGTGGCGGCTATAGCCGTACTCTTCCTGAAAGAGCTGTCCCCCAATCTCCGAGACCAGCTCATGGTCTCCATGCGCGACAAGGCGTTGGTCGAAGCGCGGGCAAAGGGGCTCGACCTCAGCGAGGCCCTCCGTCACCCCTGGCGCCAGATGCTGCACCTCGACATCGTGGGCTCAGCTGTCGCCATCAGCGTGTTCCTGATCGTCTACTACACGCTCATCGGCTTCTCGGTCCTGTACTTCGTGTTCGTCTTCGGGTTCAGCACCGCGCAGGCCAACAGCCTCGGGGTCTGGATCTGGGCCTTCGACGCCGGCGCCCTGGTGCTCGTCGGGATCCTGTCGGACCTGGTGCGGGTGCGGAAGCCGTTCATGGTGGCGGGAGCGCTCGGCGCCATCGCCATGACGTCGCTGTTCGCCTATCAGACCTACAACGTCCACACCGGCTACTACACCTTCGTGTGGATCCTCACCCTGTTGGCCATCTTCCTCGGCTTCGCATTCTCGCCCTGGATGGCGAGCTTCACCGAGACGGTCGAGAAACGGAACCCCGCCCTTACCGCCACGGGTCTGGCGGTGTGGGGCTGGATCATCCGCGCCATCATCTCGATCTCGATCTTCATCCTCCCCTACGTCGTGACCACCATGACGCCACTGTTCGAGAACGGCCCGCAGGCATACCAGATCCAGGCCCAGTTCCCGGCCCAGGTCCAGACCCTCACGAACCTCAACAAGTACGCCGACCCTCAGACGCTCGCCGCGCTCAAAGCCAATCCCAACGACCTCACTGCCGGCCTAAGGGCCGCGAATGAGGTCGCCAAGAGCACGAACATCAGCGTCGGACAGGCCACCACACAGCTCCTCGCTCTGAAGGCCCTCCCGGCGGCGGACCTCGCGTTCCTCCAGACTCACGGCACGCAGGTGCAGAACGCCCTCAACGCCGCCCCGCGCGAGTGGCGGACCTGGTGGTGGGTCTGCGTCGGCTGCGAAGTCGCCTTCATCCCGTTCATCTTCGTGATGGCCGGCCGCTGGAGCCCGCGTCGGGCCCGCCGTGACGAACGCGAGCACGAGGAGCTCGTGGACCGCGAGCTGGCTGCACTGCACGAGTCGGGCGGCGTCACACCGGCCCAGGCCTGAGCCGCTCCCTAGATCGGCGCCACGGGGTCGAGGTCGAGCCCTTGCTCGAGGGCGGCTGCGGCGCGGCTGACGACGAGGTCGCCGTGCTGCGGTCCCACCAGTTGGAGCCCGACGGGCGTCCCCGCCTCCGTGAAGCCGGCGCACACCGTGGCCGCCGGTGACCTGGTGAGATTGAAGGGATACGTGAAGCGCACCCAGTTCAGGTCGGCGACGCCGTTGATCATCCCGGGCTCCCCCGAGAGCGGCGCCGGCGCGGCGACGGTCGGCGTGACGAGGAGGCGGACCTCGTGGAAGAGCTGCACCAGCCGCAGGTTCAGCTCGTGGCAGGCGTCCTCGGCCTTGACCATGTCGGCGGCCGACAGACCACGGGCCCACTCGACGGTGGCGGCCAGACCCGGGTCGACCTGCGCCCACGCCTCGGTCCCCACGAAGGGCTCCAGCGTGCGCAGGTTGTAGGCACTGGTCAGGGTCAACCACGGTTCGATCGGATCCTCGGGGAAGACCTCGTCGACGTCGATCACCTTGGCTCCCAGTTCCTCCATGGTGCGAACGGCCCGCTCGCACACCGCCCGCACCTCGTCGTCGAGCGGCGCGTACCCGAGCGTCGGGGACCAGGCCACGGCAAACGGCACGTGCGCGTTCTCGAGGGCGGCGGTCCACGAGGCCTCCGGCATCGGCAGGGAGCGAAGGTCGGTGGGATCGGGGCCGATCACGACGTCGAGGGCCCGGACCAGATCGCCGACCGTCCGCGCCAGCAGGCCCCTCGTCGAGAGATGGTGCCAGTCGGGAGCGTGGCCACCTCCAGACGGCACCCGGCCGAGGGACGGCTTGAGGCCGGACAGTCCGCACAGCGACGAGGGGATGCGCAGCGACCCTCCCCCATCGGAGCCCGTCGCCAGCGGCACCATGCCCGCGGCGATGGCCGCGGCGCTGCCTCCCGAGGACCCTCCCGGGCTCCGCTCCAGGTTCCACGGGTTGCGGGTGGCACCGAAGGTGACATTGTCGGTGTCGGCCTTCCAGCCGAGCTCTGGGGTGTTGGTCTTGCCAACGATCACGCAGCCGGCGGCTCGGAGCCGGTCGACGAGGAGCGAGTCGGCGCTCGCCGGTGGATGGACGGCGAACACGGCCGAGCCCCGCGTCGTCAGGAACCCCTCGGCCTCCTCGAGGTCCTTGACGCCGACCGGGATGCCGGCCAGGGGACCCACCCGCTCGCCCTTGACCACTGCCCCGTCGACCGCCCGGGCTGCCGCCATGGCCCCTGCCTCGTCGACGGCGACGAAGGCATTCACTCGATCGTCGAGCGCATCGATGCGCTCCAGCGCGTGACCGACCAGCTCCTCTGCCGACCGTTCGCCCGTACGTACGCCCTCGGCCAGCTCCGGCAACGTCTCCCGTCGAAAGTCCATCGCCGGAGCCTATGGCCGGCGCGCCCCGGTTGCTCGAAGCCAGGCGCGCCGGCCAGCATCGCACGATGATCTCCGACACCCGTCTGGACCACGTTGCCGTGGCCGTCGAAGACCACGCGGACGCCTGGCCCCGGTACGCGGGCGACCTCGGCGGCCGATGGCTCAGCAGTGGACCGGGCCCCGGCTTCTCACCAGCTCAGCTGGAGTATGCGGGCGGGAAGAAGATCGAGTTCCTGGCTCCCCATCGGGTCGCCGACAACGACTTCCTCCGCCGCTTCCTCGACCGCAACGGGCCCGGACCGCACCATCTCACCTTCAAGGTGGGCGACATCGAGGAGGCCCTGACCGAGGCCAGCCTCGCCGGGTACGCCCCGATGAATGTCGACCTCAGCGAACCGAGCTGGAGGGAGGCGTTCCTCCACCCCAAAGACGCCACGGGGGTGCTGGTCCAGCTCGCCCAGTCCGCCGGGCAGTGGCGGACGCCGCCCCCGGACGATCTACCTGCGCCGCGCACGCCCGAACCCGCGGACCTCGTGCACGTCGCCCACGCCGTGGCTTCCCTGGACGAAGGGCTCCGACTCTTCTCGGCGCTGCTCGGCGGCCGGGAGGAGCGCAAGGGGGCGACCGACCATCACCGGTGGGTGGACCTGGTGTGGCCGCAAAGCGGACGAGTACGTCTGGTGGCCCCGGCGTCCGAAGGAAGCCCGCTGTGGTCGTGGATCGGCGCCCGCGCCGGCCGGGTCCTGCACCTCGGGTTCTCGTGCGACGACCCCGGAGGCATGCGGGGCGCCCGGCCTCACGGATCGGCGTGGTCGGTGGAGGCGCCCGACAACCTCGGCACCGGCCTCGTGGTGGTGCCCACCGGCAGCGACGCCTTCGACGAGGGCCCGCAGCTCTGAGCGAGCTTCAAGGCGCTAGCCCCCCGAGAGGTAGCGTGGACGAAATGGAGAGCGCCTCCGCCACCTGCCCTCTCCCCGGTGCGTCGTTGCCGCCGGGCCCGGCGGCGTCGTGAACCCCCTGGACCAGCGACAGCGCCAGGTCACGCTGGCCGGCGCTGGCCTCGCTGCAGTGGTGGTCCTCGCCATCTGGATCCCGCAGCTCGGCGCCCACGTGCGCAAGGGCCAGGTCTCCCCCGGTCTGGCTCTGGTCAGCGGGCTCATCCTGGCCGGCCTCCTCGCCTCCTCTCTTCTCATCAACAAGCGCTACATCTCGGGCCTGGCCGCCCTGTTCCTCGCCTTCGTCGGCCCCTGGGGCAACTACCCCCTGCTCGCCATTCCCTACGCCGGGTTGGCCGGCTGGCTGGTGATCACCGCCGGCCGCCAGGCCCGGGAGGAGGCGGCCAAGAAGCGCGAGGCGGCCGGCGACGCCGCTCCGTCGGCCCGAGGCAGGGGCAGCGCACCGGCCCGGACCTCGGGCTCGCAGGCCAGCTCCCGCCCCAGAGGCGGTGGCCTGCTGCGCCGGGGCCAGCGCGACGAGAGCCCCACCCGGCGCAAGCCACCACCTGCTTCGAGGCGCTACACGCCGCCCAAGAGCTGAGGGTGGCCCTGGCGCCTGTCACCAACCCGACACCTGCGGCGTCCAAGGTGACATCGACCAACCCGGCCGAGGAGGCCGGCCCAACGACGCCGCCCGGCCCCCGAGGCCGGCCCGTGGAGGCGGATCGACGCCGGATGCTAGAGAGGTGCCGTGATCGGTGAAGCCCTGGCGGGCAAGCGCGTCGCAGTGACCGGTGCCACCGGCTTTCTCGGCACCGCCCTGGTCGAGCGGCTCCTCAGGAGTGTTCCCGACTGCGAGGTCGCCGTCCTGGTACGGCCCGGGCGTCGCGCCACCGCCGCCCACCGCCTGCAGCGGGAGATCCTGCGCAACGACTGCTTCAACCGGCTTCGGGCCGAGCTCGGCGACCGCTTCGACGCCGACACCTCGCGGCGGGTCCACGTCATCCAGGGAGACGTCGGCCAAGAGCGGCTGGGTCTCGACCCCGACGGCGCCGCGCTCCTCGCCGGCTGCGACGTGGTCATCCACTCGGCCGCCACGGTGAGCTTCGACGCGCCGCTGGACACCGCCGTGGAGGTCAACCTGCTCGGACCGTCCCGCGTCGCCGAGGCCCTGGGCACCGGGGCGAGCGATCCCCATCTGATCGCTGTCTCCACCGCCTACGTCGCCGGCACCCGACGGGGAGACGCGCCTGAGGCCCTGCTGACCGACACCGCCTACGCCACGCAGGCCGACTGGCGGGCCGAGGTCGCCGCTGCCCGACGGGCCCGCTCCGATGCCGACGCCGAGAGCCGCAGCCCTGAGCGCCTGGCCCGCTTCACCAAGGAGGCGAGAGCCGAGCTCGGCGCCGCCGGCGGCCCCCTGCTCGCCGAGCGGGCGGAGCGCCTGCGCGACGAGTGGGTGAAGGAGCGCCTCGTCACGCTCGGCCGCACCCGGGCCCAGTCGTTGGGCTGGCCCGACGCCTACGCCTACACCAAGGCGCTCGGCGAGCGGGCCCTCCTCGAGAGCCGTGGAGACCTTCCGCTCACGATCGTTCGACCATCGATCATCGAGTCGGCCCTGGCCGAGCCCCATCCCGGATGGATCAGAGGGTTCCGCATGGCCGAGCCCGTGATCATCTCCTACGCACGGGGCCTGCTCGGGCAGTTCCCCGGCGTGCCCGAGGGCGTGGTCGACGTCATCCCCGTGGACCTGGTCGTGGCCGCCATCCTGGCCGTGGCGGCCGAGGGCCCAGGCGAGCAGCCGGACGTGTACCAGGTCGCCTCGGGCGCGAGGAACCCCCTGCGCTACGACCACCTGGTGAGCCTGGCCGAGTCGTGGTTCACCGACCACCCGTTGTACGACTCGCGCGGCCAGCCCATCGTGGTGCCCAAGTGGTCCTTCCCCGGGCGGGGCAAGGTGCAGCGCCAGCTGAGCCGGGCCGGCAAGGGCCTGGAGGCAGCGGAGCGAGTGATGGGTGCCCTTCCGCTGCGGGGCCGCCGCGCCGAGCTGAGCTCACATCTGGAGGAGCGACGACAGCAGGCCGAGCGGGCGCTCAGCTATGTCGAGCTGTACGGCTCCTACGCCGAGACCGAGGCGCGCTTCCGGGTCGACCGCCTGCTTGCGCTGTGGGACCGGACCGACGACGCCGACCGGCGGACGCTGTGCTTCGACCCCGCTGTCATCGACTGGGCCTATTACCTCCACGAGGTGCACCTGCCGTCGGTCGTCACCCAGGCCCGCGTCCGGACGACGCCGGGAACGCGGGTCGGCCCGACCCGCGCCGAGCGTGGATTGCGAGCGGTTCTGGCCCCCGAGCGTCATCTCGCCGCCTTCGACCTGGAGAACACGCTCATCGCCTCGAATGTCGTCGAGTCCTACGCGTGGCTGGCGACCCGACATCTCAACGAGGGTGACCGGCTCCGCTTCACGCTCCGGACGCTTCGCGAGGTACCGGGGATGCTGGCCCTCGACCGCCGGGACCGGGGCGACTTCCTGCGCGCCTTCTACCGCCACTACGACGAGGCGCCAGCCGAGCAGGTGCGGGCCGACGCGTGGGAGATGTTCAGCGCCCTCATCCTGGCCAAGTCGTTCCCGGCCGGTATTCGCCGGGTGCGCGACCACCGCAGCCGGGGGCACCGGACGCTGCTCATCACCGGAGCCATCGATCTCGTCGTCGAGCCGCTGCGGCCCCTCTTCGACGACATCGTCTGCGCCCGGCTCGCCGAGCGCGACGGTCACCTCGTCGGCGAGCTCGTCGAGCCCCCGCCCACGGGCGAAGCCCGGGCGATGGTGATGGCCGCCTACGCCGAGGCCGAGGGCCTGTCCCTCTCCGAGTCGGTGGCCTACGCCGACTCGAGCAGCGACCTGCCCATGCTGGAAGCGGTGGGCCACCCCGTCGCCGTCAACCCCGAGGCCAAGCTGGCGACCATCGCCCGCAAGCGTGGCTGGCACGTGGAGAACTGGAGCAGGTCACCTGGCGCACCTCGCCACCTGCTTCCTTTCGCCCCATCGTCGGCGCGCCACGCCGGTGCGGCGGCAGGGCGATGAAGGCACTCGTCTTCGAACGGAGCATCCCCCGCTACGCGGCTGCCCGCGTGGTCTCGTCCCTCGGCTCCGGTCGGGGCGTGACTGTGGCACCGCTGAAGCTGGCCGACATCGACCCCCCCGACCTTCCCGGACCCGGTTGGACCCGGGTGCGGCCCCGACTGGCCGGGATCTGCGGCTCGGACCTGACCACTCTCGACGGCAAGAGCTCGCGCTATTTCGAGCCCATCGTCAGCCTGCCGTTCGTGCCCGGGCACGAGGTCGTGGGCGATGTCGAAGGCGACGGCAACGGGAGCGGGGGTCGGGTCGTCATCGAGCCCGTGCTCGGCTGTCTGGCACGCGGCGTCGAGCCCCCATGCCCGGCCTGCGCCGTCGGCGATACCGGCGGCTGCGAGCGGGTCGCCTTCGGCCACCTCAAGGCGGGCCTCCAGACGGGCTACTGCGCCGACACCGGCGGCGGATGGTCGGGCGGCCTCGTCGCCCATGTCACCCAGCTCCACCCCGTGCCCGACCGGCTGAGCGACGAAGCCGCCGTCATGGTGGAGCCGGCAGCCTGCGCGGTGCACGCCGCCCTCGCCGCCGAGGTGACGGAAGGATCGAGCGTCGTCGTGCTCGGCGCCGGGACCCTCGGGCTGTGCACCATCGCCGCCCTCCGCCAGCTGACCCTGCCGGGCACGCTCCTGGCCGGCGCCAAGCATCCGGCGCAGCGCCAGCTGGCGGCGGCGCTCGGCTCCGATCTGGTCGTCGATCCCGACGAGGTCCCCCGGGCCGTGCGCCGGCTCACCCGCTCGCTCGCCGCCGGCGCCCAGCTGACCGGCGGCGCCGATGTCGTGCTCGACTGCGTCGGCAGCGCCGACTCGATCGCGCACGCCCTCTCTGTCGTCCGGCCTCGCGGCCGGGTCATCCTGGTAGGCATGCCGGGAACCGCCCGCATCGACCTGACCCCCCTGTGGCATCGCGAGATCAGCCTGACCGGCGCCTACGCCTACGGTCGGGAGACTGCCGGCACCAACGGGGCCCGGCCGCGCACGTTCGAGCTGGCCTTCGACCTCGTCGACCACGCCGGCCTCGACCGCCTGGTGTCGGCCCACTACCCGCTCGAGCGGTTTCACGAGGCCGTCGAGCACGCAGGATCCGCGGGCCGGCGTGGCGCCACGAAGATCGTGTTCGACCTGCGCGAGCACCCTCGTTGGCGCAAGACAGGAGGTCCCGCGTGAGTCCCCGCCCCGGCTTCGTGCTCGAGGTCGACCGTTCGACGCCGCCGACCCTGATGTGGCACGGGGAGAGCTTCCGCCTCGAGCGGCTGCCCGTCGGCTCGCGGGTCGTGTACCCGCCCGAGGCCCGTCCTCCCCTCGAGGACCCCGACGCCGCCATCCGCCACGCGCTCCTTCATCCTCTCGGCGACAGCCAGCCCCTGCCCGCGCTCCTGCGTGCCGGCATGCGCTTGACCATCGCCTTCGACGACATCTCCCTCCCGCTGCCGCCGATGCGCAGTCCCGACATCCGTCAGCGGGTGATCGAGGCGGTGCTCGACATGGCCGCCGAGGCCGGTGTCGACGACGTCGTGCTCGTCGCCGCGCGCGCCCTCCACCGCCGGATGACCGAGCCCGAGCTGCGCCACATCGTCGGCGACCGCGTCTACGACGCCTTCGCCCCCCACGGGCTGCTCACCCAGCACGACGCCGAGGACCCCGACGGCATGCTCCACCTCGGGCTCACCGATGCCGGCGAGGACGTGGAGATCAATCGCCGTGCAGCCACGAGCGACCTCCTGGTCTACGTCAACATCGACCTCGTTCCCATGGACGGCGGCCACAAGAGCGTCGCCACCGGCCTCGCAAGCTACCGAAGCCTCCGCCACCACCACAACGTGCGCACCATGCAGCACAGCCGGTCGTTCATGGACCAGCACCGTTCGGAGCTCCACTCCTCGAACTGGCGCATGGGCCGCCACATCGCCGCCAGCGGGGTGAAGGTCTTCCAGATCGAGACGACGCTCAACAATGACACCTTCCCCGAGCAGTTCCGGTTCCTCCAGCGCCGGGAGTGGGAGTGGTCCGTGCGCGACCGCGCCGGCTTTCTGGCCGCGTCAAAGTCGTTGGAGCGCACGCCCGAGCGACTCGCTCGCTCGATCTTCCAGTCCATCCGGGCGCCGCACGCGATGACCAGCGTCCAGGCCGGCGAGGTCGAGGCCGTGCACGCCGAGGCCACCGACCAGCTGCACGCCCAGCAGGGCGTCGAGGTGGCGGGGCAGACCGACGTGCTCACGATGGGCCTGCCGTACCTGTGCCCCTACAACGTGAACTCGGTGATGAATCCCATCCTCGTGATGTGCCTGGGTCTCGGCTACCTGTTCAACATGTACCGCGGCAGGCCGTTGGTCCGTTCCGGCGGGGTGCTCATCATGAGCCATCCGACGCCGTGGGCCTTCGACCCCGTCCACCACCCCAGCTACATCGACTTCTTCGAGCAGGTCCTCTCCGAGACGACCGACCCCGTCGAGATCGAGGCCAAGTACGAGGAGGCGTTCGCCGCCGACCCGTGGTACGTCCACCTCTACCGCACGGGTCACGCCTATCACGGCGTGCATCCCTTCTACATGTGGTACTGGGGCGCCCACGCCCTCCAGCACCTGGGGGGCGTCATCGTGGTGGGCGGTGACCGGCGGGCAGTGAGGCGCCTGGGCTTCAAGCCCGCCTCCGGCCTCGGCGACGCGCTCGAGATGGCCGAGGATGTCGTCGGCCCTGACCCGTCCATCACCCATCTGCACGCGCCGCCGCTGCTGATGGCGAACGTGACCTGAGTCCCCGCGTGCCCCTCGTCCCCCGACCACCGTTTCCCTGGTCTCCACCCACGTGGCCCGACGACGTGGAGCTGGCGCCGCTCGAGCGCACCGTGGGTATCGACTACGACACCGCCTGGTCGCGGCGATACGGCGTGCGGGTCGCCCGGGCGGCGCTGCTCGACTGGGTGGCCCGTCCCGTCGTGCGGGCCCTGGCTGCACCGCGTGTAGACGGCCTCGACCGCATCGAGCACCTCGACGCCCCGGCCATCTTCGCCGCCAACCACGCCAGCCACGTCGACACACCGCTGGTGCTGTCGATCCTCCCCCCGCGCTTCCGCCACCGGACCTTGGTCGGGGCGGGTGCCGACTACTTCTTCGACACACGCTGGAAGGCAGCGCTGTGGTCGTTCGCCATCGCCGCCATCCCCATCGAGCGCCAGCGCGTCAACCGACGCTCGGCCGAGGAGGTCCGCGAGCTCCTGCGGCGCGGGTGGAGCATGGTGATCTTCCCCGAAGGGGGGCGCACCCCGGACGGATGGGCTCGTCCGTTCCGACCGGCGTCCGCCGGTTACCTCGCCGCCCGTTCGGGGCTGCCCGTCGTGCCTCTCTATCTGGAGGGGACGCGCCGGATCCTCGCCCGGGGCAGTGGCATGCTGCGACCGGGTTCCACCCGGGTGTGCATCGGACGCCCGCTGTGGCCGCAGGCCGACGAGGACGCCCGCCGACTCTCGATCCGCATCGAGGCCGCCGTGGCCGCCCTGGCCGACGAGACGGCTACCGACTGGTGGTCGGCGCGGCGTCGGGCCGCGGCCGGCCGGACACCCAGCCTCGGTGGCCCCGCCGTCGGGGCCTGGCGGCGGGCCTGGGCCCTCGGTGACGACCGCCCGGCGGCGTCCGACCGGTCCTCCCGGCGCTGGCCGCTACGCACGGGCCGCTAGATCGTCGTCGCCGGCGACGACCGACGTGCACAGATCCGCCCAGGAGTGCGGTATCTTGAGGTGCCCAGCTCCGGGTTGATTCCGCAGCGTTGCGGCTGCCTGCCGTTCAGGCGGGTACGTGGGCAAAGGCGCCTCGAGCACGGCCAGCTCACCTGTTCGGATCTACTTGACGTTGCGAGGTGGTACCCAAGTGCGCCCTGAGCGAGACGCGTGTGGCATTGGTTTCGTGGCCGACCGGGACGGTCGAGCGTCCCGCGACATCGTCGAGACTGCACTGTCTGCGCTGGCGTGCATGACGCACCGCGGCGCCGTCGCCGCCGACGCCCTCACCTCCGACGGATCCGGCGTGCTCCTCGGCATCCCCGCCGCCATCTTCGGCGAGGGTCCCTCCGGAGCCCCCCACGGGGTGGCCAGCCTCTTCGTCCGCGGTGACGATCCCCGCCCCGCCGTCGAGGCGGCCGCAGCCGAGGAGGGCATCGACATCGTCGACTGGCGCACCCCGCCCACCGACGAGGAGCACCTGGGGCACCTGGCCCAGGGCAGCCGTCCCGCATTTCTCCAGGCGATCCTCGAGGCCCCGCAACCCGACGAGCGCGCCGCCTACCGGTTGCGCCGGCGGATCCAGGCCACGACCAGCGGCACGTACGTGGCCAGCTCCTCCTTCCGCACGGTCGCCTACAAGGGGCTCGTCGCCGCTCCCCTGCTGTCGCGGTACTACCTGGACCTGGCCGACGAGCGGTTCGTCTCGTCGCTGGTGGTGTTCCATCAGCGCTTCTCGACCAACACCCTGCCCACGTGGGAGCGGGCCCAGCCGTTCCGGACCCTCTGTCACAACGGCGAGATCAACGCCATCGCCGGCAACCAGAACCGCATGCGGGCGCGCGCCCGACTGGGCACCGAGGAAGCCGGCCTCGGCCCGGAGGAGCTCTTCCGGCCGTTGCTGGACGAGACCGAGCCCGACTCCGGGCGCATCGACTCGGCGGTGGAGGTGCTCGTCAGAGGAGGCCGCGACATCCGTCACGCCGTGGCCATGCTCGTGCCCGAGGCGTGGGAGGGCGAGCGCGACCTCGACGCAGCCGTGCTCGGCTTCTACCGCTACCACGCCTGTCTCGTCGAGCCGTGGGACGGGCCCGCAGGGCTCATCTTCACCGACGGAGCGGGAGTGGGCGCCGCCCTCGACCGCAACGGGCTGCGCCCCTTGCGCTACACGATCTGCGAAGACGGTCTGGTCGCCTGCTGCTCGGAAGCGGGCGCGGTCGACCTGACCGGACGAGGAGAGGTGCGGCGCGGGCGCCTGGGGCCGGGCCAGATGATCTTCCTCGATCCGGGCCGAGGGGTCTTTCTCGACGGAGAGTGCAAGGCCGCCCTGGCAGCCAAGGCTCCCTACGCCCGCTGGGCCGCCGACGGTCTGGTCCAGCTCGCACCGAGTCGGCCTGTCGAGGACACCCCGCCGACCGACGAGCTGGAGCGCCGACAGATCGCGCACGGCTACACGGTCGAAGAGATGCGCATGGTGATCAAGCCCATGGCGGCTGACGCCAAGGAGCCGGTCTTCTCGATGGGCGACGACACGCCCCTCCCCAACTGGGCAGGCCGACCCCGTCCCATCCATCACTTCCTCAAGCAACGCTTCGCCCAGGTGACCAACCCGGCGATCGACCACCTGCGCGAGCGCCTGGTCATGAGCCTCCGCACGCTCATCGGGCCCCACTCCGCCCTGCTGTCGGAGCGACCGGAGGCCGCGCGCCTCCTCGAGCTGCCCTCGTTCTTCCTGTCACCCTCGACCCTCCAGCAGCTCCAGGGGTCCGCCGCGGCTCCGTTCCGCCCGGCCGCTCTCGAGGCCACCTTTCCGGTCGATGCCGGAGCCGACGGGCTGCGCCAGGCCGTGGAACGCATGCGCGACGACGCTGCCCGACTCGTGGCCGGCGGTTGCGGCGTGCTCGTGCTCACCCATGACGGCATCTCCGCGGAGCGGGCGCCGATCCCGTCGCTGCTCGCCACCGGCGCGGTGCACCACCGCCTCGTGTCCGAGGGCCGGCGGGCGGCGACCAGCCTCGTCGTGGTGGCCGACGACGCCCGGGACACCCACAACGTGGCCTGTCTGCTCGGCTACGGCGCCGACGCCATCTGCCCACGCCTTGCCCTGCAGAGCGTGGCCGCCGACGCCGACGCGTCCGAGGAGGGCGGAGCGGTCAGCGCCACCGCCCAGGAGAACTATCAGGGCGCGGTCGAAGACGGCGTCCTGAAGATCATGTCCAAGATGGGCATCTCGACCGTCGACTCGTACCGGGGCGCCCAGATCTTCGAGATCGTCGGGCTCAGCGCCGACGTCGTGCAGACCTGCTTCGCGGGCACGCCCTCGCCGGTCGGAGGGCTCGGTTGGACCGAGCTGGGCGAAGACGCCCTCGCCCGTCACGCCGAGTCGGGCCTCGCCGATGCGGTCGCCGTGGGCGCCGACGGTGACGGTGCCGCAGCCGGCGCCGGCGCGGGAGGCGGACCCGATGGAGCGGCCCGCCCAGCAGCGGCCGACGGTGACCGGGCAGCCAAGCTTCAGGCGGCGCGGGAGGCCAAGGCGGCGCGCCAGGCCGGAGGCGACGGCGAAGGCGAGTCGAAGGAGGCAAGGGCCGAGCGGCTCGCCGCCCGCGCCAAGGCGGCGCGTGAGGCCAAGGCGGCCCGCCAGGCCGAGGGGACCACGACCGCCCGCATCCCGCCCCGAGCCGAGCGGGCGAGCGACAACGGCGACGACGAGGATGACGACGGCGAGCGCCCCCAACGCAGTGGACGGCGTGGAGCCCGGAGCCGGCTGGAGAACCCGGGCTACTACCGGGACCTCAAGCGCGGTGGGGAGTACCACGCCCACAACAAGGACGTCGTCGACGCGTTGAACGGCATGACCGCCGCCCACCTGCTCCAGCAGGCGATCCGCGGCGACCGTGAGGACATCTACGTCAAGTTCGCCGAGCTCGTGAACGGTCGGCCGCCGACCGAGCTGCGGGACCTCCTCGAGCTGGTCCCCGTCGGCCCCGCCGTTCCCGTCGACGACGTGGAGCCCGCGGCCGAGATCGCCAAGCGCTTCTCGACCGGTGCCATGTCCCACGGCTCCCTTTCCGCCGAGGCCCACGAGACGCTGGCCGAGGCCATGAACCTCATCGGTGGGCGGTCGAACTGTGGTGAGGGAGGCGAGGATCCCTTCCGGTTCCTCACACGCGGTCAGGCCTCGGGAGACAAGAACAGCCGCATCAAGCAGATCGCGTCGGGCCGCTTCGGCGTCACGCCTCAGTACTGCGCTTACGCCGACGAGCTCCAGATCAAGATCGCCCAGGGGTCCAAGCCGGGCGAGGGTGGACAGCTCCCCGGCCACAAGGTCTCCGAGGAGATCGCACGACTGCGTCACACCCAGCCGGGTGTCTCGCTCATCTCGCCCCCGCCGCACCACGACATCTACTCCATCGAGGACCTGGCCCAGCTCATCTTCGACCTGAAGCAGGTGAACCGCCACGCCGACGTCTCGGTGAAGCTCGTCGCCTGCGACGGCGTGGGCACGGTCGCGGCCGGTGTGGTCAAGGCGCTGGCCGACGTGGTGCAGGTGAGCGGGTGCAACGGCGGGACGGGCGCCTCTCCGCTCTCCTCGATCAAGCACGCCGGCATGCCCTGGGAGACGGGGCTGGCCGAGACACAGACCGTGCTGATCGAGAACGGCCTCCGGGACCGGGTCCGCCTGCGGGTCGACGGCGGGTTCATGACGGGTCGCGACGTGCTGATCGCCGCTCTCCTCGGCGCCGACGAGTACTCGTTCGGCACCGCCGCCATGCTGGCCGAGGGCTGCATCATGCTGCGCGCCTGCCACCGCGACACCTGCAGCACGGGTATCGCCACCCAGCGCTCCAACCTGCGGGCCAAGTTCGCCGGCACGCCCGAGGGCGTCGCCGCCTACCTGCTCTTCGTGGCCGAGGAGGCGCGCACCCTGATGGCCTCCCTCGGGCTGCGCAGCTTCGACGAGGCGATCGGCCGGGTGGAGTGCCTGCGCCAGCGGGCGACCGACGACGAGCGGATCGACACCGTCGACCTGGGCGCGCTCATCGTCCCCCCCGCCGACAGCTCGGCGCCTCGACACTTCGTGGCCACCGTCCCCATCCAGCGCCCGCGCTCGTCACTCGGTGATCGTCTCGAGGCCGATGCGTTCCGGGCCGTGTGGGAGGGTCGGGACATCGAGCTGTCGTACCCGATCAACAACGGCGACCGGGCCGTTGGTGCGTCGCTCGGCGGAACGATCGCCCTCGAGTGGGGCGGGCGTTCACCGCTCGGAACGGCCGTGGGCCGGTTCGAGGGCGCCGCCGGCCAGAGCTTCGGAGCCTTTCTCACCCATGGCATCGAGCTCGAGCTGGTGGGTGAGGCCAACGACTACGTGGGCAAGGGCATGGGCGGCGGACGGATCGTCATCCGCCCACCCGCCAACGACGCCGGCGACGCCGTCCTGGCCGGCAACACCTGCCTCTACGGCGCGACCGACGGGTGGCTGTTCATCGCCGGCTCGGCGGGCGAGCGCTTCGCCGTGCGCAACTCCGGTGCCACCGCGGTGGTCGAGGGGGCTGGCGACCACGCCTGCGAGTACATGACCGGTGGGACGGTCGTCATCCTCGGCCCGGTGGGCTACAACCTCGGAGCAGGCATGACCGGTGGCGCCGCCTACGTGTGGGACCCGCGCGCCTTGCTTCCCGCTCGGCTCAACACCGCCCTGGTCGCCATCGGTCGCCCCGACTCCCAGCACGTCGACGAGCTCCGGTGGCTGGTCGAACGCCACCACGAGCTCACCGGCTCAGCCCGTGCCGCGTCGCTGCTCGGCAACTGGACCTCGTTCACGGACCAGGTGTGGCTGGTGGCGCCGATCGATCGCATCGCCGGCATCACCACCCAGCAGGCAGGGCGGGTCGCGGCCAGCGCCTGACATCCACCACGGGCGCCGAAGTCGTCGCCCTGGCGCCAGCCTCAGGTCGCGGTCGGGGTGCGCTTCGTGGTCCGGCTCCGGGCCGTCGCGGTCGATCCGCCGCTTGCCCGACGACGGGCGCCCGCCGGCGCCTCGGCCTTCGGTCCGGGCTCGGCATCCGCGTCGTGCTGACCGGCGGGCAGGGCCCGGGCGATCTCCTCGGCCGTGGGCTCACGCGGCACCCGGGCCTCGGGGGGGAGGAGGTCGACGATGGCGGCCATGATCCGCTCGGTATCGGCCTCGGGATCGACCAGCTCGAGGCGCACGGGGCGACCGACGCGTGTCCGCACCGAGGGCGGATGCACCACGTTGGCCAGGTTGGGTATCCGAGACGACCGGGGCCAGACCGCCTCCGTTCCCCAGAGCCCGATCGGGATGACCGGAGCGCCGCTCATGGCAGCGAGGCGAGCGGCTCCGGTCCTGCCCTTCAGCACCGGGTCGAAGAAGGCCCGACCGCGCGGGATCGTCCCCTGGGGCTGGATGGCCACGAGGTCGCCGGCCTCGAGCGCGCGAGCCGCCTCACGCAACGGCTGGTCCGAGCCACTGCCGCGCTCGACCCGTATCCCACCCATGGCCGTGGCCATGGGGCCGATCACCGGCGCGTCGAACACCTCCTTCTTGCCCAGGTACCGCACGGGCCGCCCCGTCTTCAGCACGGTGAGCGCGAGGGCCACCACGTCGAAATAGCTGCGGTGGTTCGCGACCAGCACCGCCGGACCGCGCTCGGGGATGTGGCTGACGTCGCCGATGTCGAGGCGGACGAACGGCAGCAGCTGCGGGTGCACGACCAGCCGCACGAAGTCGAGGGGCTCCATCCCCATGAGCTTGGGAACGCCGGGGGGTACGTCGAGGTGGAGCACGGGCCAGCGCTGGAGCCGGGCCAGCGGCAGGAGACGCAGGTCGGGGTTCACCGCGTGCGGGTGACCGACCGCCGACAGCAGCGGAAGGTCGTAGACACTGTCGGAGTAGGCGTAGCTCTCCTCGAGGGAGACGCCGGCCCGGCCGGCCCAGCGTGTGACGGCGTTGAGCTTGCCCCGAGCCCACACGAAGCCGTCCACCAGGCCGCCCGTGTACACGCCGTCCCGCTCGGCGTAGCGGGTGGCCACCAGGTCGTCGAAACCCAGCCGCTCCGCCAGCGGCGCGATCAGGTCGTAGGGCGTGGTGGTCGCCAGCACCAGCACGCGGCCCGCCTCCCGGTGCTCCGCCAGCAGGGGCCTGGCGTACGGGCTGACGAGGCGCTCCAGCCGCTCGGCGGCGGCCTTGCCCGCCTGGCGGACGACATCCACCGGCCAGCCGCGGGCCATCAATGCCGCGCTCCTCGTGAGCGCCATGGACGGCAGGGTCTCACCCATGAGGTTGTAGATGCCGAACAGCAGCGCCTCGCCGGGCAGCCGCCGGCCCCCGGTCAGACCCGCCTCAGCGACGACCTCGTTGAGGGCCGGGCCGCTCGGGCCCTTGAGGAGCGTGCGATCCAGATCGAAGAAGGCGGCTCCGGGGCTCATGTCGCTCACGCTACTCCGGCCTCCCCCAGACGCGGCGAAGGGACCAGCCGGGGGGGTAGCCGGTCCCTTCACTCAGATCCCAGAGGTGCCGGGAGGGGGGATTCGCGGCCCTCTGTGGTCTGACACCCATTATCGGTGCGGGGCCCCCATCTGTCCAACAGTTATTGGTGATATATGTCATCATTACAAGCGATGGATCTGCGCCAGCTCAACGCTCTCCTGGCGGTCGCCGACCACGGCAGCTTCACGGCTGCAGCCGACGCCCTGGCCACCGTCCAGTCGAACGTGTCCGCCCACATCGCCCGCCTGGAGCGGGAGGTAGGCGCCGTCCTGGTGGACCGCGCCACCGGGGACCTGACCGAGGAGGGGGAGGCGGTCGCCGCCCGGGCCCGACGCGTCGGTGTCGAGCTCGAGGCGGTCATCGGTGACCTGGCCGCCCTGCGCGACGAGGTCGCCGGCACGGTGCGGATCGGCATGGTCGGGACCACCGCCCGCTGGCTCGCCCCCCACATCCTGCGGACCGCCGCCGCCCGCCACCCCAAGGTCCACCTGGTCGTCGTGGATGGCATCTCCACCGCCTTGGAGCCCCAGCTGGCCACCGGTCAGCTGGACCTGGCCGTGGTCAACCCACCTGCCCCGACCGCCGATCTCAGCTTCACGCCCCTGTTCGAAGAGGATCTGGTGCTCGTCGTCCGAGCCAACGATCCCTTGGCCAAGCGGGGACCGCTGGACCTGTCCGAGCTGGCGGGCCTCGAGCTGCTCCTGCCGCTGCCGGGAACGTCGTTCCGCGACGAGCTGGACCAGGCCGTCCAACCCTGCGGGATCACCCTCACCCCTCGGGCCGAGCTCGACGGCGTCCGGCTCATCGCCTCGCTCACCTTCGACGGCCACGGGCCCGCCATCCTCCCGGCCACCGCGGTCCCCGAGTACCTCAGGCGCCAGTGGCGGCTCGTCCAGTTGCGGGGAGCCCCCCGGCGCCGGATCGGCGTGGCCCAACGCGCTCGGGGACTGCCCTCGGCGCCGGCACGGGCGCTGCTGTCGATCCTGTACGAGGTGGTGACGGACCGATCCACCGCCCTGGACGAGCTGCACGTGGTGCCCGAGCTTCTCGGGGGACGGTTAGGGTTTGCACCTCGACCCGCCCGCCTCGCCGGTGGGTCCGATCCGGGAAGAGGGGTCACAGCCGTGAAGGGGGGCAGCCGGGCAGCTGCGTCGAGGCGGGGCCGGTGACACCGACCGGTCGGGCCGGGCGCTCCCATTCGGTCTCCCGCCGGCTGGCTTTCCTGCTCGCCGCCAGCCGGTCCGTGGCGGCCAGCCTCGGCGAGGACGACGCCCTCGCCGCCTTCGCCCGCATCGCCGTCACCGCCATGGCCGACCTGTGCATCATCGACCTGCGTGAGCCCGACGGTCGGCTGCGCCGGGCGGCGGTCGCCCACGCCGACAGGGACGTCGAAGCACGCCTTCGCCAGGCCCTGCCCAGGTGGCCGCCCGACCCCGAGGGACACCATCCTGCCGCCGAGGCGCTGCGCACCGGAGAAACCCAGGAGGCCGCCGAGCTGGCCCCCGGGTTGCCGGACTCGGCCACGGCCGATCCGGAGGCGGCCCGACTGCTGCGTCAGCTCGGCCTCTCCTCCGCCCTGGCCGTGCCGCTGACCGCTCGCGGTCACACCCTCGGGACGGTCCTGCTCCTGTCGACGGCGACCGGACGGGCCTTCGGTCCCGACGACGTCGACGTCGCCGAGGACGTCGCCCGCCTGGCCGCGCTCGCCGTGGACAACGCCCGCCTCGTCGCCGGTGAGCGCGCCTCGCGCCACATTGCCGAGGCGGCCCGAGCTCGGGTCGCGCTCCTGGCCGAGGCGACGAGCCTGCTCACCGAGACGCTCGAGCCCACCACCGCGCTCGAGCGCCTGGCGGCGCGCCTGGTCCCGGTACTGGCCGACTGGTGCCGGGTCGACCTGTTCGACGAGACGGTCGGGGTGCGGCGGGCGGCCATGACCCATGTCGACGCGGCCACCGAGACGGCCCTTCGGGCCGTCGAGGACGGTGTCACGATCGACCCGGGCAGCGACGCCCCGGTGGCCCGGGTGCTCCGAACCGGCGACCCGATCCTGCTCGAGGAGACGCCCGACGAGGTGCTCGTGGCCAGCGCCCGCACCAGGGAGCAGCTCGACCTCTACCGGTCCCTCGGTCTTCGCTCCCTGCTCGTCGTGCCGCTCCAGGCCCGCGGCGACGTGCTCGGCACCCTCACGATGGGCACGGCGGGCTCCGGACGGCGCTTCGACGACAACGACCTGGCGCTCGCTCGCGATCTGGGCCGGCGGGCGGGGCTGGCCCTCGACAACGCCCACCTGTACCAGCGCGAGCACCGGACGGCGGCGGTTCTCCAGCACGCCCTGCTGCCCAAGCAGCTCGCCCCCGTTCGCGGCCTGGCCCTCGCCGCCCGCTACCTGCCCGCCACGACCGGCGCCGAGGTCGGCGGCGACTGGTACGACGTCCTCCCCCTGGCGGACGGCCGGGTCGGGCTGGTGATCGGCGACGCCGTCGGCCACGACATCGAGGCGGCCAGTGTCATGGGGACGCTCCGTCACATCCTGCGGGCCTACGCCTGGCCCGGAGGGAACCCGGCGTCGGTGGTCCGGCGGCTCGACGAGCTCGCCCTCGGACCCGAGCCCGATGCCCTCGCCACGCTCATCTACGCCACCTACGATCCGGACAGCCGCCAGCTCACATGGACCAGCGCCGGCCATCCTCCCCCGCTGCTGGTGCGACCGGACGGGCGGGCCGACTACCTGCTCGGCGCCAACTCGACGCTCGTCGGGGTGGGGCCGGACGTCGATCGAACCGAGCGGGCGGTGAACCTCGACGTGGGGGCCACGCTCGTGCTCTACACCGATGGGCTGGTGGAGACACGTCACGACTCGCTCGCTGACGGGCTGGACCGTCTCGCCGCGCTCGCCCAGCGGCGGTCGCCGGCGTCACCCGACGATCTGGTGGACGTGCTCCTGGCCGACGTCGTGGCAGCCGAGCACCGCAAGGACGACGTCGCCATCCTGGTGGCGAGGGTCGTCGGCTGATGCGGTACCCGCCAGTCGGCCCGCTTGGAACGCGGGGTCCCCGGGTAGATCGCCCACATCGGGCTGAGCACCACGCTTCCGCACGACCCGTCCAGCGCGCGCGAGGCGCGGCGGTTCGTGCGCGCCTTCGTCGCCGGCTGGGGCGAGCCCGGCCGTGATGAGGTGGCGGCCCTGCTGGTCACCGAGCTGGTGACCAACGCCCTGCTGCACGCTCGCTCGGGCCCCGAGGTCACCGCCCGCCTGGACGGCGGGCGTCTGCGGGTGGAGGTGACCGACGACAGTCCGACCCCGCCCGTCCGCCACCGCCGCAGCCCCCGCACGGGTACCGGGCTTGGGATGATCCTGGTCGACGAGCTGGCGTCGGCGTGGGGCGCCGAGCCCGCTGGCACGGGCAAGGTCGTGTGGTTCGAGCTGGAGGCGGGATCGGACCCGGGACGGGGCGAGCACGACCGCCGTCACCTCGCCCCCGCCACCGAGGCCAGGCGGTGACGTCCGGCCCAGCAGATGGCTCGCTGGTCGAGCTCAGCGATCCCCCGTCGGCCGCCGCGAGCCCCGACGGCCCGGTCGAGGTCGTCGTGGTGCACCGGGACCAGCCGGCGGCGTGTGTCCGAACCGTGCTCGCCCTGCACCGTCAGGGGGTACCGGTGCACGTCACCGTCGTCGACAACGGCTCGGGAGCGCCCGGGCTGTCTGCCCTCCGGGCCCTGGCCCGTCACCTCTCCACCGTCGAGGTGGTGACCCTCGGGCGCAACACCGGCTTCGGACCCGCGGCCAACGTCGGGCTCCGACGGTGGCTCGAGCGCGGCGACGACGAGTGGGTCGCGGTGGTACCGCACGACGCGCTACCCGAGCCCGGCTGCCTGAGCCGGATCCTCGCCGCCGCGTCGTCGCGTCCCGACGCCGGTCTGGTGAGCGCCGAGTTCGGCCGGGCCCATGACTCCAGGCCCGTCGTCGATCGCTACATCGGCGCCTACGCCTCCCCCGGCCGCGCCAGCGAGGGCTGGGAGGACGCCGACTACCCGCACGGCACCCTGCTCGTTGCCAGGCGGGCCGCCCTGGTCGAGATCGGTCTGTTCGACGAGCGGTACTTCGCCTACTGCGAGGAGGCCGACCTCGGCGTACGGGCGACCCGCGCCGGCTGGAAGGTCGGGATCATCTGGGGGGCGGTGGTCAACAATCCGGGACACGGTGAGAGCGAGATCGTCCGCTACCTGAAGCTCCGCAACACGCTCCTGCTGGTCCGCGAGCACTTCGGGTCGTACCCGGCCGCCATCAGGTGCACCTTCGCCCTGCTCACCCTGGTGGCCCGTTCGTTCCGCCGGCAGGCTCGGGCGACCGACGCCGTCGGCCGAGTGGAAGGCCGGGCGATCCTCGACTTCGTGCGGGGCCACTTCGGCCCACCGCCACCGTCTCTGCTGCGGGTCCAAGCCTGAGCCCGGCGGGAGGGTGGCCGCCCGCGGTCAGCTGTGGTGCGGCTCTCCCCCCGCCGGCGCCTGCTGCTCCTGGAGGGCGCGGGCGACGGCCTCGAGGATCTTCGAGGCATCCCGGTCGAAGTGCTCGCGGGCCCGGAGGAACACGAGCGCACCGCCGAAGACCGGAAGGCTCACGAGCAGCAGGGCGGTGCGGAAGTTGTTGCCGAGCGCGCCCGCCAGGGCGAACACGATCACCGAGGCGGCCGCCTGCCCGCCCACCACGGAGACGAGGTTGAAGGCGCCGAAGCCCGCTCCCCGGAGGTTGGCCGGCACGGCGTCCGAGAGGCCGGCCCGCAACGACGGCACGGCCAGGGCGATGACGAAGAAGCCCACGACCTCCAGGCCGAAGGCCGGACCGAGCGGCAGCCAGAGGTACGACAACACGAAGATCGCCTCACCGACCATGAGGCACACGGCCGGCACGGCCATGCGCCCGCCTCGGATGCGGGGGGCGAACCGATCGGCCAGCCGGCCCCCGAGGAGCACCCCCGGGATCCCCCCCAGGATGACCAGGGCGCCGACGAACGCCTCCGCCGTGCCGGTCGCCACGTGCAGCTGGCGCTCGTAGAACTGCGGGAGGGCGGCCGCCGCCGCGATCACGGTGAAGAGCACCGCCGACACGCCGACCAGGGCGTAGCGCATGGTGGGTATGCGCGCGATCGTGCCGAGGTCGGCGGCCAGGCCGCGGACCATGTCGCCGAAGAATGCGGCGACCCCTCCGGCCAGGGGCCCGGCCGGACCCTCACCGCCGCCTCCGGCGTCGTCCACGCCCAGCTGGAGACGATCACCGTGACCGCGCCGCGGTTCGGCCAGCCGGTACACGGCCACGGCGATGAGCACCCCCGGCACGCTCACGACCAGGAAGGCGGCCCGCCAGCCGAGGGTCGCGCCGACGAGCCCCCCGATCCCCAGCCCGGCGCCGAAGCCCACAAAGAAGAGGCACTGCTGCACCGAGAACGCCTTGCCCCGCTCCGCCACCGGGTAGTGGTCGGCCAGCAGGCTCGCCGTCGCCGGCTCGGTGACGGCCTGGCCGAAGCCCAGCGCCGAGCGGATGGCGATCAGGGCGGGATAGCTCCAGGCGGCGGCGGTGAGGGAGGTGATCGCCGACCAGATCACCACCGTGTGGCCGACGGTGCGGGTCCGGTTCCAGCGGTCGGCGAGGTAGCCGGCCGGCACGCTCACGAACCCGTTGACGACGATGAAGCAGGACAGCAGCACCCCGACCTGGAGGTCGGTCAGATGGAAGGCGTGCTGGATCGGGGTGGCGACCCCTCTCACGATGTTCTGGTCCGCCTGGTCGATCATGATGACGAGACCGAGCACCCACATCGGCCACGAGGACACCCGGTCGATCGGGGCAACGCCCGGCCGCGAAGCGGTCGTCATCGCCGCTTTCTAGCCGATCGGGTCGAAATGCGGCGAACCGGTGGAAATCGCCGGGCATCTGCCGCGACCCTGACACGGGAGTCAGGTACGGTGGCGGGCGTGAGCGTCGGGGACGAAGCCGACGGGGTCGAGGAGCGGTCCCCGGCACCACCTTCGTCGCCGCCGGTCGCCGCCTACCGGGCCGCACGGCGCTTCTTCACCGACCCCCGTACGATCGGCGTCGCCCAGGCCGGTCCCCGGACCGCCGCCTTCATGGCCCGCACGTGGACCCGGAGCCGCGAGTCGGTCGGCGACCCCGACGCCGTCCCGGCGCGACCGTCGCTCGGCCTTGCCGTCCAGGTGCTGCTGGACGAACTGCTCATCTCCACCATGAAGAATCCCCGCCTGCTGCCGCGGCGGGCGGACTACGAGCGCGCCGGCGTCGAGATCACCCGCGCCTTCGAGCTGTACCGGGAGCGGGGCTGGCTCCACCACCCCGAGGCCTACCACCGGGCACCGACCGCGCCGACGGCGTGGTCGACACGCGGCGAGCGGGTGCTCGGCCAGCCCTACGAGCACTTGAGCTTCCAGAGCGGGTACGAGCCCCATCGGGGCGAACCCGGTCGAGAGCGCTGGCTCGAGCGCGACGCCAACGGCACCGCCCACGCCTGGGTGCTGCGCCAGGCGCAGGGGGGTCGCCCGTGGGTGATCTGCATCCACGGGTTCGGCACCGGTGCGCCCTTCGTCGACCTGCGGGCCTTCCGGGCCCGACGCCTGCACGGCGAGCTCGGATTGAACGTGGTGGTGCCGGTGCTCCCACTGCACGGTCCGCGCCAGCAGATGGGGGTCGCCAGCGGCGACGGCTTCATGTCGATCGACCTGGTCGACACCGTGCACGCGCTCGCCCAGTCGGCCTGGGACATCCGGTCGATGATCGCCTGGGCCAGGGCGGTGGGCGGCGACGCACCGGTCGGCGTCTGGGGACTCTCCCTCGGAGGCTACGTCGCTTCTCTGGTGGCGGCGCTGGAGCAAGACCTGGCCTGTGCCATCGCCGGCATCCCCGCCACCGACATCCTCGACCTCTACCACCGCCACAGCCCGGACGCGGTGCGCAGGCGGGCCCTCGAGCACGGCGCGCTCGGGCCCGAGGCGACGGCGGTCCAGAGCGTGGTGTCGCCGCTCGTGCTGACGCCGAAGCTCCCACGGGATCGGCGCTACGTGTTCGCCGGCCTCGGTGACCGCATGTCCACCTTTGGCCAGGCCCTGCGCCTGTGGGAGCACTGGGACCGGCCCAGCATCGCCTGGTACCCCGGCGGCCACGTGGGCTTCTGGTGGGCGGGACGAGTCAACCAGTTCGTCACCGAGGCGCTGACCTCGTGCGGGCTGGCCGTGCCCGCGAAGACGCAGCGCCCGCCGTCGGACGCCACGGCGTAGGCGCTCGGCCGCCAGCACCTCGCCGCCGCGTTCAGGTCCAGTCGCTCGTCCTAGTGCAGGCGAAGCTCGCGCTGGCGGGCGGGCCCGGCGAGCGCCTCCTCGACCAGCAGGAACCGCTGGACCTTCCCGTCCCTGGTGAGCGGGAGCACCGAGCGGACGCGGACGTGATCGGGCACCTTGTGGGCGGCCAGGCGTGCTCGACAGTGGGCGATGACCTCGCGCGGCGTGCATGTCGATCCCGCCGCGACGGTGACGAAGGCCCACACCTGCTCACCCGACGGGCCACCCGGAACGCCCACCACGGCGCTGCGTTCGATCGCCGGCAGGCGGGCGAGCACCTGCTCGATCTCCTCGGGGTAGACGTTCTGGCTGCCGCGCACGATCATGTCGCTCTTGCGGCCGACGATCCGCACGTTGCCGCGCCCGTCCACGGTGGCCAGGTCGCCGGTGCTGAACCACCGCTCCTCGTCCCCCTCGTCGGCCGGGGCGCCCACCAGGCCCAGGTAGCCCGACATCGCGCTCGGCGCCCTGCAGCGCAGCTCGCCGACCTCGCCGACGCGCACCCGGCGACCGTCGTCGCCCACGACCTCGACCTCGGCGCCGGGAAACGGACGTCCGACGGTGCCGGTCTGCACCTCGACCGGGTCCTCCAGCCTGCTCACGAGCACGCCGCCGCCCAGCTCGGTGGAGCCGTAGCCGATGCTCACGGCACAGCCGAACCGCTCTCGCACCCGGTGCGCCAGCCGCGGCGACACCGGGCCACCGCCCAGGCCGACGACCACCAGCGAGGATGGGTCGAAGGAGCCGGCCGACCGCACGGCCAGCACGAGCTCGGCCATGGACGGCGTGGCCGCGAGGATGTTGACCCGCTCGCGCTGGATCAGCTCCAACGCCACCCGGGGGTGGAAGGACGGCACGGTCACCAGGCGGTGGCCCCCCAGCAGCGCGCCCAGGAGCACCTGATGGCCCGACACCGAGCTGAAGGCGATGGGCGTCATCCAGACCTGCTGTCCTCGGGCCCGCACGAGACGGCGGCCGTACCGGCGGAGGATCGTGGCCAGCCGGCGAGCGCGCTCGCCGATGGTCCCGTCGAAGAAGCTGGCGTGCAGGCGATGCAGGGCCATGGTCGAGGCGACGACGGTGCGGTGCGAATGGGCGACCAGCTTGGGGCGTCCGGTCGTTCCCGACGTGCAGAACACCACGGCCAGGTCGCGAGGTGCGGCTGACCCTGCGTCCGGCAGCCCCGGCGATCCGCCGGACGACCCGTCGTCCTTCCACCTCGAGAGCCCGTCGTCGCCCACGACGAGCGTCCGGTCGGGCCCGACGAGCGACGCGGCCACCGCCTCGAATGATCGCTCCGTCGCATCGTCCCGGTGGTCGCCGGCGACGACGACGGTCCCGACCCCCGCGGCGGCGACCATCTCGGTCAGCTCGTCGGGCGTCGACCGCACGTCGAGGTGGACCACCACCGCGCCAAGGCGCCAGACCCCGAAGATCGCCTGCACGAACGGGTCGCCGTTCGCCAGCAGCAGGGCCACCCGGTCTCCACTCCGTACTCCCCTGCCAGCGAGGGTCCGCGCCAGACGGTCGGCACCGGCACGGATCCCGGCCAGGTCCCGCCGGTGGTCTCCGCAGACGAAGGCGACGCCTCGAGGGCTGGCGTCGACGGCGGCGTCGAGGGCCTGCGTCAGGTTCATCCCGGCCCGCAACGTCGAGCCGCTCGGCCCGGTCGACCTCATGCGGCTCGCGGCCCGAGCCGGACCCGCAGATGACTGGGCGAGCGCACGACCTGTCCGGTCATCACCGGAGGCTCGCCCGCCAGCGCCATCTCGGGGAAGCGAGCGAGGAGGGCCGAGAGCGCCGTCCCGAGCTCCGCCCGACCGAGATGGCTGCCGACGCAGTGGTGAGGTCCGTAGCCAAAGGCGAAGTGGTCGGTCGGCGAACGGGCGAGGTCGAACCGCTCGGGGTCCACATAGCACGCGTCGTCCCGGTTGGCCGATCCGATGTGGGCGAGCACCAGCGACCCGGCCGGGACGGGCGTGCCCGCGACCTGGGTGTCGGCAGCGACGCTCCGACACGTCCACTGCATCGGGGCCTCCCAGCGCAATCCTTCTTCGATCGCCCCGGACAGGAGCGCGGGATCGGCGCGGAGTCGGCGCAGCTGGTCGGGATGAGCCAGCAGGGCGTAGACGATGTTGCTCAGCGCCGGACCGGTCGTCTCGGTCCCCGCCCACACCAGCAGGGTCAGCAGCGAGAGGGCCTCGGCGTCGGTCAGCGGCCCTCCGTCGATCTCGGCGTTCACCACCTCGCTGATGAGGTCAGCCCCTGGATGGCGACGCCGGTCGACGATCGCCGCCGCCAGCAGGGTGCGCAGGGCGCGCGCCGCCCGCACCGAGGGAATGGGCCGGTCCATGAACCCAGCGATGGCGCTCGAGAGCTCGCCCAGGGCTGGAGCGACGTCGGGTGGCAGCCCCATCATCCGCGACAGGGCGAGCACCGGCAGCCGGTCGCAGACCGCCGTGGCGAGGTCGACCACCTCACGGTCGGCGAGATCGTCCAGCGCCTCGCCGAGGGCCGGGCGGACCGCGTTCGCCGTCAGCTCGGGGAGGCGGCTCGGGCCCAGCATTCCGGCCAGCAGTCGGCGGTACGGGCGACGCGCGTCCATGTCGAGGCTGATCATCGTTCGCCGTCCCAGCACCGCTCCGTAACGATCCTTCACCACGTCGAGGGTGAACGTGTCCTGGTCCCGTAGCACCCGAGCCACGTCGTCGTGGCGGTAGACGGCGTACATGCCGACGGGACGGCCGTTCGGACGGGGCGCCAGGTACTGAACCGGATCTCGCCTCCGCCGCTCGGCGAGCTCGCGGTGGTACCCGTCCTCGTTCACCACGTCGAAGCGGAACCAGTCACGCGAGGTCCGCTCGGTCGTGGCGGATCGACGCATCGTCACGGTGAGCTGGTCGAGACCAACCCCTGGGCCACGGACTGGAGCTCCGACGCACTGATGCCGACTCCCTCCAGCTGGAACCGGTTGCAGGGCATGTTCTGCTCGCCGGCGGGGTAGCTGAAGGCGACGCGCGGGCCGGGCGCGCCTGCGCCGGCCGGAAAGAGGGTCGCCTGCTGGCCCAGCACCGTCACCACCTGGAGCGGCACCGCGCCGTGGCTGTACAGGCTCAGGCTGAAGGCCTGCGGATCGACACCGCGGGTGAGATCGACCCGACGCCCGCCGTTCTGGGCCACGGCCACGGTCTCTCCGACTCCCAGTGCCCGCGTTCCGCCCGACGCGACGGCGAGCCCGAACGGCAGGGCCCTGGTGCGAAAGCCGACTGCTCCGCACTGGCCCGCCGCAGGCGTGATCGATGTCGATGTCGGCGACGTGGCGACGACCGACTTCACCCTGGTGCCTTCCGAGAGGACGAGCGGTACGACGATCGCCGCCGTCACCACGGCGAGGGCGAGGAGCGCAGCGGCTAGGCGGGTCCGCACGCTGCCCTTCGGTAGCTCTGATAGACGTCGCCGAGCGTCTCCCACTCCGGGACCTCGTCGTCGGCGAGCTCCACGCCGAGCTCCTCGACGACGAGCAGGATCTCGAGGATCCGCAGCGAGTCGAGGCCCAGGTCTGCCAGGAGGGACGTCTCCCTGCCGAACGTCCCGTCCCATTCCAGCTCGTCGGCCAGATGACGATAGAAGTCGAGCTCGACGACGGCCTGGTCGGTTGCCCTCGACGTCATCGCTCGTCGCCTCCCTCCGACGCCCTCGACCCTCGTCGGGCCAGGAGCCTGGCGATGGCACCGCGTTCCCAGTCGGCCCGGTAGACCGCGGCGATGTGCAGGTCCCAGTACCGGCCCTGGTAGAACTCGTGGTCCCGCAGGCACCCTTCCTCCCGGAACACGCGCTGGACGCCGCTGGCGACGGCGCCCCAGGTGAAGGCGAGGGACTCGGCGTAGAGCTTGCGGAAGCTCCACGTGGCGAAGAGATAGGTGATGAACAGGGCCCCGGCCTCGACCCCCCACCCTCTCCCCATGGCGGGCGGGCTCATCAGCACGGCCACGTGGGCGAACCCGCTCTTCAGGTCGGCGGAGTGGGCCACCACGAAGCCCACCGGCTCGCCGGTCGCCACGTCGCAGACGATGAGCTGGACGAGGATGCCGGCCCACAGCTCCCGGAGGAAGGCGTCGTAGGCGGGGACGGCGCCGCGATAGCGCCACCGGAAGCCGACCTCGGGAGACACGGCCAGGCTGTAGAGGAAGCCGTAGTCCTCGGGGTAGACCGGACGCAGCATCACCCGCCGGCCTGTCATGGGCGGAGGCTCGGTCACCGCGGGCGCCGTGGCCTGCTCCCGCCAGCCGTCGGTGCCCGCATGCGAGCCGTCTCCGCCACCGGGATCGATGACCCGCTCGTCCATGCCCCGCGTCATCGGTCGCCGCTCCGCATCTCCTCGCGCAGCAGCACCGACTCCTCCTGTTCGTCCACCACGGCGACGGTCCGCGTGCGGACGAAGGGATCGAGCGGTATCCCGAACACCACGGTCGCCTGCGCCCCGTGGTAGCTGCCAGGGAACGTGGCGAACTCCCAGCATCCCTCCCGCCAGACGTCGGACGCCCGGTCGGCGCGCAGGTAGCTCGAGACCCTTCCCCACAGCGGCGTCTCGGACAACCACTCCGTCTCCGGAGCGGGAGGTCCAGCCGCCTTGGCGCAGTCCTCGCCCAACCGCCATCGTGCGAGGGTCCACCGCGCCCGCCGAACCCAACCGCCAGCGACGGGCGCGAACTCGTTCCGCTCGGGGGACACGAGCACCAGCGCGACAAGCTCCACTGCGACCAGGGTCCACACGCCCGTACGCCAGCCCGCCGTGGTCCACCCCTCGCCTGCCGCCAATGCCACCAGGCAGGCGCCGAGGAGCAGCCCGGTCCGCAGGATGGACTGCCACCAGACCCCGGCGCGGCTCAGTCGCCCGAAGCAACCGCACGGCGACCCGGGCCGTGCCCGGCGCCCGACTGCGATGTAGACCAACCCGGAGCCGAGGAGCACGGCGGCGCCGGCGAGGGGCCACGCCCGGCCGGGGAGGACGAGGACGCACAGCCCAATCGCCAGCTCGGTCAGGGCGACCACCCTCCAGGCCAGCCTCGAGCGAGTCGGCGACCCCACCAGCGCGGTCAGCGCCGACGACCGAACGAGCTCTTTCAGTGTCCCGGCGGGAAGCTTCGCCACTCCGGCGACCACGAGCACGAGCCCGATGACCACTGCCTGGGCGCTGGCCAAGGACCGGATCGTCGTCACGTGACGCCGCCCGGTCCGCTCAGGCGCCCACGGTGGTCGGGAAGCATCCCTGCTCGGGTGGGTAGAAGCGGGCGAACGTGGGCTTGGTGAGATCGACGACCACACCCGTGCCCGAGCAACCGGGGATGCTGCAGGTGCTGCCACACAGACCGAGGTTCTGCGCCGGACCACAGTCGACGACCTGGATCGATGTCTCACCCTGGCCACATGGCGTGATCGTGAAGCTGGACCCGCAGGACAGGAAGGTCTGGTCCTTGCAGCCCGAGGAGCAGCTGCAGCAGCTGTTGCCGCAGAACCCGCAGCCCGCGTCCAGCGCGGGCCACGCCGCCTGGTTGTTCTTCGACGTGTTGCAGGTACCGCAGCGACCGGCGCTGTTCGGACAGTCGAACCAGGTGGCGTAGCCCTTGAACGATGGATCGCCCTGAGACGCCGCCACCGCGGGGGTCGCGCGCTGCACGGCGGCCAGCCTCGGATCGCTGTACAGCAGGGTGCTCGCCACGATGCGCTGTCCGGAACGGAGGCCGATGACGTCGACGTGGGTTCCCGGGACCATAGACGGGCGGTTGGCGTGCAGCTGCCCAGACATGTGGTCGCCGCTGCCGTACCGGGTGGCGTCGTTCACCCCGATGACGACGTCTCGGAGCGCGTGGTCGTGCACGTCCCCGGCCTGGATGGTGTAGCCGGACCGGGATGCCTGGCTCACCGTGCCGTGGGCGCGGGTGAGGTTGGCCCAGCCGCGCCCGATCGTCCAGTCGCTCGCCAGCTTGATCAGCAAGGCGTCCCCAGCCTGGATCTCGTCCATTGCCACCTCGCCGCCGCGCCAGAATGTCGAGGCCCGGGTGGTCGCAAGTCGATGAACTCTGCCGTCCACCGACAAGTCGATGTGACCGGGCACCACTCCGGCGACCGTGCCCTCGAAGGTCGTATACGAGTCCGGCACCATTCCACCGGAAGTGGGCAGCGGCATGTGCTGCTTTTCGAGATAATCCCTGACCGGAGCGGGCAGCACGACGGCGGCCATCCCCAGGGCCGCGCCCATCATGACCTCCCGGCGCGAGACAGCTGACCGCCCTGCGGCCTGCGGCCATCTTCGCTCCGGCACGGAGATCCCCCCTCGGCCATGACGAGCCAATAGGTGTCGTCAGCTACCTACAGTACCGTCTCCGCCTCCCCAACCGACGATTGTGCTTCGCGTCACTCAATGTGTCAACTAGGCCCCTTTCTGTCCTCTCATTCCGTGCGTCGGGCGACCACGCCATATCTCCACTAGCACGAGCGCAGCGAAGGCGCATTCGCGCATCACGACCACCTTCTCGAGCACGCTGCGCCTCCCGGCCTCCGTGTTCGATTACAGGAGCCCGGAGTGTGGAGACTGCTTCACCCTCACCTGCTCGCCGGCGAGCACCCGCTCGCGAATCTCGTGGAGCGCCCGCCGTCGAGTGACCAGATCGAGCCGGTCGATGAACAGGACGCCGTCCAGGTGATCGGTCTCGTGGGCGAGACACCGCGCCAGTCGCTCGGTTCCCTCGATGCGGACGGGCTCACCGTGCTGGTCGAGACCCTCGGCGACCACACGACCCGGCCTCGCCAGCTCGTACTCGAGTCCCGGGAGCGAGAGGCATCCTTCGACGTCCTCGATGGACTCGGCGGACTGCTCGACGAGCACCGGGTTCACGATGTGGCCCATGGTGCCGTACTCGGGCACGGACTCGTCCGTCACGACATAGGCGAAGACCCGGAGGCCGACGCCGATCTGCGGAGCGGCCAAGCCCGCCCCAGCGGCGTCGGCGAGCGTCTCGGTGACGTCGGACACCAGACGGCGGAGCTCGGCGTCGAAGTCGGTGACCGGTCGGGCCACGCTGCGAAGGATTGGATCACCGAAGATGCGGATGGGGCGAATGGCCACAGGGGCATCGTCGCACACGACACTCCGTCGGCGGCTCGGGCCCTCTCGCCGTGGGTCGGTTCCACCACCGGCGGCCGGTCCCTGGGACGGTTGGTCCCCGCCGACGGTCGCCGCTACGTTCGGGGCCTTGGCTCCCGCCCACCGAGTGTCGTCGATGCGGCCCGTCCAGGCTGCTGCCTGGCTCCTGGCTGCCGCTGCCTGGCTCGTGGCGGCTGTCGTCCTGGCCGCCTGTGGGAACACCAGCTCGTCCTCATCGCCCACGACGACGACAGCGGTCCCGGTGAGCGCGGCTCGGGCGGTGGGCGCCCTGCAGTCCAGCCGGCTCGCCATCTGCCAGACGACTCAGGGCGGTCTCGCGCCCGGGATCACTCTTCAGGCCACGAGCCGTCTCGACCTCGACTGTCGGCGGACGGACAGGGCCATCTCGATCTACGCCTTCGACGACCCCAACATCGCCTTTGCCGTCGCCGGGGGCGGTGTCGCCAGCGGCGACGACATCTGGCTGGTGGACAAGCTGACGGTTGCGGGCGTCGCGCTCAGTCCCGCCGAGACGTCGAAGTTCGACACCACGATGCGCTCCCTGGGCGCCCATCGCTACCAGGGCGCCTGAGCCCGTCCCGAGGCGCTCGCGCACCGGAACGGCGGGCTACCCCAGCGGGTTGTACTGGCAGTAGCCGAAGTTGATCTCCGTGACGGCCACACAGAACCAGGGGCGTCCGCTGGCGACCGCCTGCGCCGGGGGCGCCGTGGCGGCGCCGGCGGACGCGGCGAGATCGATGGAGACCGTTCCCAATCCCAACGCCATGAGGACAGCGGAGGCGGCGAGCAGGCTACGACGAATCACGGAATGCTCCTTGACGCTCGGTCGACGGTGGTGGCGGCTGTGCTGGCGAGACCCGATGCCGTCGCTTTCGGATCCACGCCGGCCGCGACGCCGCCGGCGCTGACGTGCACCGGTGCCTGATCAGCCTGCTGCGACGCCGCGTTGGCGTTGGTGAACGTTGCTCCGAGGACGGCTCCTCGGCCGGCGGCAGCGGCCTGGCCGGCCGTGGGAGGGACGGCGGGGCCGGCCGGGAGGCGAGCCGAGACCGCCGGGACGGAAGCGACGGGCGCGCCTGGCGCACCCCCCGGGGGAGGCGGCGGACCCGCCGGACCCGCTGAGGGGCCGTGCGACGCCACGAGTGGCTGTGGACGGGAAGCATGGGCACCGGAGCCCGTCGCCCCGATGACCAGGGCACCGATCGTGACCACCGACGCCGCGCTACCCAGCACCGGAGCCAGGCGGTGTCCACCCCACTCCTCCATCCGGGCCCGGATCGACGCGAGCCTGCGATAGGCCCATCCGGCGACCGGGAGGCCGAAGATCGCCCGGCGCTCGTATCCGGCCGTGGTGAGCTCGCGGTGCAGCGCCCGCCGGGCTCGCCAGAGCAGCGCTTCCACGGCGGTCACCCGCACGCCGTAATGGGTCGCGATGCGGCGGTAGGACCACCCCTGGTACTCCCGGAGGTGCAGCACATCCCGGTGACGACCCGTCAGGCGGCCCAGCGCGTCCTGGACCGCGGCCGCGTCCATGGACGCCACCAGCGCCTGCTCTCCGTCGGCCGTCGCGCCGGGGTCGATGCTCTCGGCGGGCTGGCTGCGGGCTCGGTGGCGGTGGATGTCCAGGCACACCCGCTTGGCGATCACGCTCAGCCACGGGTAGAAGCGCCGATCCCCGTTCAGGGTCGGAAGCGCCCGCAGCGCTTTGGCAAACGCCTCCTGGGCGGCATCCTCGGCGGTGGCCCGATCACCGAGACAGCGCAGGCATGACCGGACCACGCGCCGATAATGTCGGCTGTAGAGCTCGGCGAAGGCGGTCTCGTCCCCCAGCTGGAACCGGTCGACCAGCTCGCGGTCCCCGTCGATGTCGACCTGATCGAGAGGTGCGGCCAATTCGTCGCCCAGCGGCGCCATGCGCTCAGCCATCGACACGGCTCGTCGGGAACCACCACAGCTCGAGCCGCCTTGTCCGCCGCCCCTGACCGCTTCCCTCGATCACCCAGCCCAGCGCGTACATTTGTCGACGAAACCCCAGCTCACGCACGAGCGCATAATTGTACCCACGGAGCCCGAGATCAATCGGTGAAACGCGCTCACTCGATCGGGGGGCGCCGGTAGCTCTCCCGGGATCGTGTTTTTCCGATGCTCGATACGGGGAAGAACCGATCAATCCGACTATCGAAGGAGCGGCTTCGGTGCTTGACGTGACGTCCTCCGCATCGCTGGTGATCCGTGAGCTGGTATCCAGCAGCAACGCGACCGGTGGCGCCGGTCTTCGCATCGCCCCGGCCGACGAGCCCGCAGGCGCCTTCGCCCTCAGCGTGGCCCCGGGACCGGAGCAGGACGATCAGGTGGTCCCCATCGAGGACGGCGAGGTGTTCCTGGAGCCGAGCGCGGCGCAGGCGCTGGACGACAAGACCCTGGACGCCGACGTCGATGCCCAGGGCTCGGTCTCGTTCTCGGTGCTCGATCAGCCCCCGTCCTGAGCCCCGCCGACCCCCCTCACGTCGCCTCGGCCCCCGCCGGGCGCCTCCCGAGCGGGCCCTCATCGGATCCGCCATACTCGTAGCCGGTCCACTCGTGGGGAGGCGAGGACATGGCACGAATGGTTCGAATGAGCCTGGACTCACCCGAGGAGACCCGCCCTTTCGAGGCAGGCACCGGGAAGGTCGACCTGGTCAATCTCGAGCAGGGCGGCGTCGGTCGGGCGATCTTCCAGCCTGGCTGGCAGTGGTCCAAGCACATCAGGCCGATCGCCAAGACCGAGAGCTGTGAAGCCGCTCACACCGGCTACTTCATCTCCGGGCGCATGAAGATCGTGATGGACGATGGCGAGGAGATGGAGTTCGGGCCTGGCGACTTCATGATGGCTCCGCCGGGTCACGACGCCTGGGTCGTCGGCGACGAGCCGTGCGTCGTCATCGACTGGCAGGGATTCGTCGACTACGCCAGGCGGTAGCGCTGCAGAGCAACCAGCCGTTCGCTACGCTCACGGCCCGTGCCGAGCCGTCCTCCCGACGTCGATGCTGACCACCGCCACCCGGGAGCGAACGCCAGGCCGCCCGATCTGGAGGCGCACCGCCGCGAACTGACCGCGTACTGCTACCGGATGCTCGGATCCGGGTTCGAGGCCGAGGATGCCGTGCAGGAGACCATGGTCCGCGCCTGGCAGCACCTCGACCAGTTCGAGGGCCGTTCGGCGTTGCGCTCCTGGCTCTACCGCATCGCGACCAACGTCTGCCTCGACATGCTGCGCGGACCGCAGCGCCGGGCGCGACCGATGGACCTCGGCCCCTCGGCTCCGGCGGACTCGCCACTCGGACCCGTCGTACCGGAGCACGCCTGGGTCCAGCCGGTGGCGGACGCGAGGGTCCTTCCCTCCGACGGCGATCCAGCCGAGCTGGCGGCCTCCCGCGAGTCGGTCCGTCTCGCCTTCGTGGCCGCCCTCCAGCACCTGCCTCCCCGGCAGCGAGCAGTGCTGATCCTTCGGGAGGTCCTGCGATGGCACGCTGACGAGGTGGCCGAGCTGCTCGACACGAGCGTGGCGTCGGTCAACAGCGCCCTCCAGCGGGCACGAGCCACGCTCGCCACGCGAGAGCTCGACGACTCGGCGGGGCCGATCCAGGTCGAGCCCGAGCAGCGCGAGCTGCTCGCCCGTTACGTGGACGCCTTCGAGCGTTACGACGTGTCCTCGCTCGTGAAGCTCCTGCATGACGAGGCCGCGTTTACCATGCCGCCGTACACGCTCTGGCTGCGCGGACCCGCCGAGATCGGCCAGTTCTATCTCGGCCAGGGCATCGGGTGCCGAGGGTCGAGGCTCGTGGCCACGTCGGCCAACGGCTGCCCCGCCTTCGGGGCCTACAAGCCGAGCGGAACGGACACCCTCGACCCGTGGGCCATCCAGGTCATCGAGACCGCTGACGGCCGGATCACGGGGCTCCACCACTTCCTGTACCCCGAGCTCTTCGAGGCATTCGGCCTGCCCGCCCACCTCGACGCATAGGTCGTCGCCGGGGGCGCCTGCGGCCGCAGCACCCATATGGGAACATGTGTTCGTGTCCGGCGAAGGGCCGATCCTCCACGCCGACCTCGACGCCTTCTACGCGTCGGTCGAGCAACGTGACGATCCTCGCCTCCGCGGCCACCCGGTCATCGTCGGGACGGGGGTCGTGCTGGCGGCCAGCTACGAGGCCAAGTCGCAGGGGATCCGCACGGCGATGGGTGGCGCCCAGGCCCGCCGACTCTGCCCCCACGCTGTCGTGGTCCAGCCCCGGATGTCGGCCTACGCGGAGGCCAGCAAAGCCGTCTTCCAGGTCTTCGACGACACGTCCCCCCTGGTCGAAGGCCTGTCCATCGACGAGGCATTCCTCGACGTGGGCGGGCTGCGCAGGACCTCGGGCACGCCGACCGAGATCGCCGTGCGCCTACGGGCCGAGGTCCGCGATCGCGTCGGACTTCCGATCACCGTCGGGGTGGCGAGGACGAAGTTCCTGGCCAAGGTAGCGAGTGGCGTGGCCAAGCCCGATGGCCTGCTGGTCGTGCCGCCAGAGGGCGAGCTGGCCTTTCTCCATCCGCTCCCGGTGGAACGCTTGTGGGGCGTCGGACCGGTTACGGCCGACAAGCTCCGCCAGCGGGGCCTCACGACGGTCGGCGAGGTCGCCCAGCTCGGCGAGGACGTGCTCGTCTCGATGCTCGGACGGGCGTCGGGCCGACACCTCGGCGACCTCGCTCGGGGCCGCGATCCCCGCCCGGTGGAGGTGGGCCGGCGTCGGCGCTCCGTCGGGTCGCAGCGGGCCCTGGGCCGTTCGAGGACCTCGCCCGACGTCCTCGACGCGGCGGTCGTCGGTCTCGTCGACCGAGTCACTCGTCGGCTGCGAGCCTCCGGGCGGACCGGTCGCACCGTCGTGCTCCGGTTGCGCTTCGACGACTTCTCCCGAGCCACCCGGTCCCGCACGCTCGAGTGGGCCACCGCCGACACGCAGACGATCCTGGCAACGGCGCGAGCGCTGCAGCACACGGCGATGCCGTTGATCGAGCGTCAGGGCCTCACGCTCGTGGGGGTTGCGGTCGGTGACCTCGACGACGGCGGGACCGTCCAGCTGCCGCTCCCGCTCGGGCGACAGCTCGGAGGTACCCTCGACGCCACGCTCGACAGCGTTCGTGACCGCTTTGGCTCAGCTGCCGTCACTCGAGCGGTGCTGCTCGGGCGCGACCCGGGACTGTCAGTGCCGCTGCTACCGGACTGATGCTTCGCCGGGTCGGTCACCGCGGCCCATCGACCTACCAGGCGCGGACCCTGGAGGGTGTGATGCGGATGCTGCTCGAGTAGTTCCGACGCAGCTCCTCGGGAGTGGTCTGCATCGTGCGGATCGCCTGGTCGTATTTCGCCAGGTAGGCGGCCACACGTTCGGGCGGCGGATCCCCGTCGATGACCTCGGCGACACCCTCGATGCTGAGGACGTTGCCTCCTCGGCCGTCTCCGTCGAGATGGAACGACACCCTGGGATTGGCTCGGATGTTCCGGAGCTTGGCCGCGCTCGGCTGGCTGGCCACGAGCAGGTCCGTCCGGTCGTAGTGGAACCAGACGTAGGACGACTGTGGTTGCCCATCCGCTCGCACGGTCGTCAGCCAGGCGACCGGCGTCGAGCTGAGCCGCTGGTCAGACGCCGAACCGGGCTCGATGGTCGACATGTCGCAACGCTAACCCCCGTCCGCCGCGCACGTCGGGTCGGGGACGATCACAGGGCCCCGATCAGTCGCTCAACCGCCATGGATTGTGGCGACTGACGTGGCGTGGGCGTGCGCACCGCCCTCGGTACGGCCATGGGCCGGCTCGGGGGCGCCGCCCATGTGGCGCAACATCGGCAACCCGCCGGTGCGTACGAACCGGTACACCAACAACGCCGCCAGGACGAGAAACACGATGTTGAGGACGCTGGTGTAGTTGAGGGTGATCGACGCCTCCCCGACGTTGGCGTGGCGACCGCTGGGGATGAGGCCGATCGCCCCGAAGAGGAACTCGACGACGTACGCGGCCATGACCATGGTGGCGTAGAAGGTGCCCAGAATGAACAGCATCATCCGTGTGCCGTAGTACTTCCGGTAGATCGCCAGGATCGGCAGGATGATCAGATCGGCGAAGATGAACGCCACGACGCCACCGAAGCTGATCCCGCCGTTCCAGAGGACGCCGGCCAGCGGCACGTTGCCGATCGAGCAGACGAAGCTGATGACGCTCACCACCGGACCGATCACCGGCCCCCAGAGCTTGGCGCCCAGCGGGTGGCTCGTCAGGAAGAAGTGACGCCAGAACGAGTCGGGGACCCACGCACCAATGGCCCCCGCGATGAGCAGGCCCAGCACGACGTCCCTGATCACCGCCGCCCACTCCATGACGAAGATGTGCGAGACGGCCGTCGACGCACCGGACGACCGCAGCCGTCGCCAGATCGGGCCCGAGGCGTTGATGCTCATGTCCATGGCCGCGTGCCCCTCCATGGACCCGGCCAGGCCCCGATCCGCCTGCTCGCGAGCTGACTCCAGCAGACGCTTGCGCAGGAACAGGCGAAACGCCACCGCCAGCAGCACGATCATGATCGGCCCACCCACGAACTCCGCCACGGTGAACTGCCAGGCGATGAGCAGGGCCAGGATGATGCCGAGCTCCACCACCAGGTTCGTGGACGCGATCTCGAAGGCCATGGCCGCGGTGAAGCTGGCCCCTTTCCGGAACAGCGATCGGGCCAGGGCCACGGCGGCGTACGAGCAGGAGGATGAGGCAGACCCCAGACCGCATGCCACGGCCAGGGTCCTCGGCCGGTCGTCGCCCAGGAGCTTCACGACCTCGCTCTTGCGCACGACGGCTTGGACCACGGCGGCCAGCGCGAACCCGAGGATCAAGGCCCACAGGATCTCCCACGTCATCGACCCGGCCAGGCTCAGCGCGTGACCGATCCCGTTCAGGACGCTCGTCCCCAAGATCATGAGCGCACGAGCCGCTCGATGGCCTCGGTGGCCTCCCGCACCTTGTCCTGGGCGTCCGGACCACCGCTGGCGAGGGCGTCCTGCACGCAGTTGGCGAGGTGATCACCCAGCAGCTCGAGGGCCACGCCCTGCAGGGCCCGCGTGACGGCCGACATCTGGGTGAGCACGTCGATGCAATAGGCATCCTCGTCCACCATGCGCTGGAGCCCCCGAACCTGGCCCTCGACCCGCCGGAGGCGCACCTTCACCCGCTCCTTGTTGCCTGCATACCCGGGCATCCCGCCCTCCTCGGCCGTCTCGAACTATCGGACCTCAGCACTATACCCCAGTAGGGTATAGGACGCCACGAGCTGAGAGGCCCGATGGGGTGATCCCCCCGGCACCGGCCTCGACGTCGTCGGCGTGCCCGGGTGCGCCACGCCACCGGCGGGTGGGCTGGCACCGCTTCGACTGGACCCGCCCGGTGCTCGGCGAGCTGGCTCTACAGGCCCTTCGGGAACGTGAAGGACTTCGGCGGAACCGACGGAGAGCCGACGTTCAGCTGGATCAGAGCATGAGCGTTGAGCGGGATGGAGCGGGGATCACCCTTGTACTGCTTCCCGTTGACGTAGGCGGTGACGGTGCCGAGGGCGGTGCTCACCTGGGTGGAGCTCAGCGGCTGCTGCCAGATGTCGAAGAAGTTGCCCAACGTGTAGATCTTGGGCGTTGGTGACTCGATGTGGATGATGCCGTCCTGGGTGTGGGTGTGCAGCCAGTAGAAGCAGCTGCCCGAGGCGATGAAGGGACCCTCCGACGAGTTCTGCTCGCTGGTCGGCGGCATGATGCCGATGCCCCGGGGGACAGCCTTCAAGGCGCCGTTCGAATAGACGGCGATGTGCGCGTGGATGTGATAGGCCACCTGCTCACCCGACTGACAGGCGATGCCGTCGACGGGCTGGCCGTTGGCCTGGCCCTGCGTCGAGGCCAGCAGAGGCGCCTTCAGCGGATCGTTCGACGGCGAGCTGGGCTTCTGGGCGGTCGACGCGCTGGCGGGATGCGCCCGCTGATAGCGGCTGAAGCCAACCGTCGCGGCACCCAGGAGGGCGATGAGGATGAGGAGGGTGTAGAAGCCGACCGGTGCTTTGCCCCGCTTCGTGCGCCCCCCGCCCGTGGCGGCGGCGCGGGCGACCCGCCTTCCAGGTGAACGCTTGGCCATGACCCCGCGATGCTAGCCAGAGATCCGGCCGTATCGGCACCGCGTACGTCCTGCTCAGGACCGGTCAATCACCGCCGCGCCGGTCTGCTTCTGCGTTCAGGAGGATTGTGCGAGGGCCGCCTCGTTCTCGATCGGCACCGGCTCGATGGCGTCGGCCGGCTCGAACCCCAGCACCCTTCCGTAGAACCAGAGCTCGGCCTCGATGACCCTGGTGATCGTGTCCGCCCTGCGGAAGCCGTGCTGCTCGCCCTCGAAGATCAAGAGCGCGAACGGCAGGCCCTTGACCTTCAGGGCCTCGGCCAGGGTGACGGCCTGGTCCGGCGGTACCACCTTGTCCTCGGCCCCCTGGAACAGGATCAGCGGGCAGCTCAGGCGGTCCGTGTGGTGGATCGGCGACCGCTCGGCGTAGAGCGCCTCCGCCTCGGGCCACGGTCCGATGAGGCCGTCGAGGTAGCGCGCCTCGAACTTGTGGGTCTCCCGGGCCAGGGCGGCGGCGTCGGCCACGCCGTAGTGGCTGGCCCCCACAGCAAAGACGTCTCGAAAGGTGAGCGCGGCCAACGTCGTGTACCCGCCGGCGCTTCCCCCCCGGATGGCCAGGCGCTCCCGGTCAGCCTCCCCCTGATCCGCCAGCCAGAGCGCGGCGTGCACGCAGTCATCGACGTCCACGATCCCCCACCGGTCGCGGAGGCGCTGTCGGTAGGCCCGTCCGTAGCCCGTGCTGCCTCCGTAGTTGACGTCCACGACGGCCACACCCCGGCTGGTGAAGTACTGGACGGTCAGGTTGAGGACGGACGAGGTGGCGGACGTCGGCCCGCCATGGCTCATCACGACCAGGGGCGGCCGCTCCCCGGGCGGGCCCTCGAAGTCGCGGTTCGCCGGCGGATAGAACAAGGCGTGGGCTGTCAGCCCGCCACCGGTGGGGAACTCGATGGGTCGAGGCACCGACACGTATCCGGGGTCCACCATGCGCTCCCTGCTGCGCTTCAGGACCTCGACGGCGCCGTCGGTCACGGCGATGCGGACGACTGCGGGAGACTCCGTCGCCGAGCCGGCCACGGCCACGACTCCGTCACCCTGGGCGACCAGCCCCGAGAACGCGTCGTAGGGCGTCGAGATCTCGCGTAGGCCGTCGGTGCCCACCTCACCGAGATGGCCCTGGCCGCCCTCCGACCAGGCCACCACCAGCCGGCCGTCGGCCAAGAAGGCGTAGGTCGACTGCCCGAAGACCCAGTCCGGCCCGCCGAACTCGGCCTCCCTGGCACACAGCGGGCGGCCATCGACGCCGTCGTCGGCGTAGATGTTCCACCAGTCCGTCCGATCCGACAGGAAGTGCAGGACCGCTCCGGGGCTCCACCTGGGCTGGCTGATCGACTCGTCGACGCCTCCGGCAACCAGCCGGGCCGGACCGACTTCCATCCGCGGGCTCAGATCGGCCACGAACAGGTCGGTGCCGTCCCAGGGCATGTTGGGGTGGTCCCAGGCCAGCCAGGCCAGCTGTTTCCCATCCGGGCTCACCCGCGGTGCGCTGAAGAAGTCGCGACCCCCGGCGAGCGTGTGCGGAGCGGCTGATCCGTCGATCGGGAACGCCACCACCTCGTTGACCACGTCCCGGACGTCTTCGGGCGCACCGCCGGGATGCCGTTCCCTGACCGCCACGACCCAGCGGCCGTCCGGTGAGACGCAGAGATCCGCGTACCGCTCCGCCAGCGGCACCTGCGGCTCCGGGGTCACCGGGGTCGGCTGACCGCCGGGGTCGATCCGCCAGACGCGTTGGTCGGCGAAATTCGAGAACAGTGCCGTCTCACCGGCCAGGGCGGTGCAAAGGCCTCCGTACTCGTGGACGAGCGTCCGGGCCGAGTAACCCGCAGGCAGCACGTCGGCCGTGTGCCCATCGCGGCCTCGGCGAACGAGGACCTGCCGGCCTCCCTCGGACGGCCGAGACTCGGTCCATGCCACCGTTCCGTCGCTGACCAGCGGAAAGCTGAGACCCACGACCGCCTCGACCAGCCAGCCCGAGCTGATCGGGGATCGCCACGAGCCATACGGCGTCACTGTCATGGACCCGATCCTAGGTAGGGCTCGACCAGTCCCCCACCCGAGGCGCTACCGCCGACCGCTCTGCTGACCTCGGACCCTGATGAACTTTACGTGCGCCGCGATCGCCGCCCCTCGAGCGTGCTCGAAGCCCGTCGGGAAACAGCGCGACAGCTCTTACGGCCCTCGGTGGCCGGCTTTGGCGACGCCGGCACCGCTCGCTCCTCCGCTGGCGTTGTTGGTGGTGACAGCTCCATGAGAAGCGGCATTGCTGGAGCCTGCGCTGCTCGCCCCACCACCGGCGGGATTGGCGCTGCCGGTACCGGGCTTGCCCGCATCTCCGCTGGAGGTGTCCGCCCTGCCGGTACCGCCATGATCGCTGGAGGCCGAGGACGCTCCGGCATCAGCGCGGGCGTCGGCTCCGTGCTGGCCCGCGTGGCACCGGCCGTCGGACGCCGCCGTGCAGATGACGGCCCCTCTGTCGACACCGGTGGCCGTGGTGCTCCGGGCCAGGCGCGAGATCGAGGAGCCGTGGATCCTCTGGTCGCGTGCTGCGGGAGCGTTGACGGCACCCGTACCCGAGCGACCCCCGGTGTTGGAGTGGATGCCGGCGTGGCTGTGACGACCGGGGACGTGGATGCCGAGCCCGGCCATTGCCTTGGAGGCGACGCTCTGCGCCGCCCCGGGCAACGACCCGGTGGCCGCTGCGGCCACGCCACCGCTGAGCGCCAACCCGGCGGCCGCGGCCGCCACGGCGAGCTCGGGACGAGCCAGCCTCCGCAACGCTGATCGCCCTCGTGGGCGGGCAGCTGGTTCGAGATGCTGCGCGATCCCGGCAGCAAAGGCCGCGACCACGGTGGGCTCGCTCGCCAGTTCGTCGTCATGACCCGGAGTCGTCGCGATGGCCAGGGAACGGGCCACATCGGCGTAGGCGGGCGGTACATCGGCGTCGTCGAGCCCATCCAGGACCCGGTCGGCCGTGCCGTCGTCGAGTGAGAGTGGATCGAAGCTGCGAAGGTGCCAGAGCTGTCGGGTATCGCGCATCTCGTCGTAAGGATCGTCACGGGGGTCCACGCTGTTACACCTCGACCGATCCGGGCTTGGCGGCCAGCTCCTCGGCCAGGCGCCGCAGCCCCCGGTGGGCCAGTATGCGCACGGCACCTGGCCGGCGGCCGACGACGTCCGCCACCTCGGCCACGCTCAGGCCGGCCACCGCTCGCAGCATCACGACCTCGGCCTGTGCCGGTGGCAGCCGGGCGATCGTCCTGAGGACCGTTGCCAGCTCCATCCTCTCCTCTGCCGCCATGACCACTGTGTCGTCGAGGCCGAGCTCGGAGCGATCGCCAGCATCGATGCCCACCTCGACCGGTCGACGGGAGATCGAACGAAGCCGGTCGAGGTGGCGACGTCGGGCGATGGTGAAGACCCAGGACCGAAATCCGCCCTCGTCCCCCGAGAACCTGCTGAGACCCTTCACGACATCCAGCCAGGTCTCCGCCGCCACATCCTCGGCCGCGGTCCACGTCATCACCCGGAGATAGCGGATGAGAGCGGGCTGCAGGTCCCGGAAAAGCACCGCAAATGCCGCCTCGTCGCCCGACCTGGCGCTCGCCAAAGTCGCGTCGAACGCTACGCCGAGCACGGCCGAGCCACGAAAGCGGGGTGCCGCGAGCCGGACAAATAGGTGCAATTACCGCGGCGCTCGGCTTGTCTGTGCACGCTCGGCCTACTCCCTCGGTTCCTCGTTGGCGACCGGGATGTACCCGGCCAAAGCGAGCTAACACGCCAATCTTCCACCCTGCGGCTCCTCGGTCGGCGCGCCGACGAGGCCGTTCCAAGCCAAGCGGAATGAGGCCTCGGCGCCGGGATCGCCTGACACAGTCGGTGCAGTCAGGCGACCCGGCACCGAGGGGTGCCCGCCACCGCTACAAAAGCGCGTTCACCTGCTGGAGGGTTGCCGACGAGCACCTGACCGGGCTCGACGACGTGTTCTGTGCCAACACGTTGGCACTCACGCCGCACACCTCGGCGGCGACATTCACCGGAACCTGTACGTTCACCAGGTTGTGGCTCGCAACATCGGTCACGGTGACGTTGACGAGCCCGCCTGTGACGGCCGGCTGAGCTCCGGCCGGACTTGCTGCGACGCCCACCGTGCCCGCGGCGAGGATCCCACCCACACCCAGCGTCGCGATGATTCCCCTGTTCCTGCGCATGGCTGTGTCTCCTTTCATGAAGGATCGGACCCGACAAGCGCCGTTCACTCGTTCCGCTGAACGAACGGGCTCGGTGGATTGCGGCGAAGCGCGTCAGACGGGCCCTGCGAAAACGGCCAAGTCACCTCGACCGTGAACTAGTAATTTGGACCCGAACACTGAAGCTCGCAAATGCCACCGCTTGTGCGAAAGTTGTCACTTCCTGACAAGTTGCACTTGTTTTGATGCAAGTCATGGCGGTTAGAGCTTGGTCAGTGGCAAAAGGCGACCGGCATTCACACGGCCACTCGCGTGCCGAGTTGCTCGAAGCGGCGTTCGGGCTTCTTGCCCGCCGACTCCCGCCCGGGTGGTCAGCCGAGAAGCGCGCGCTCGAGGAGGAACGCGGGGAGCTCGATCTCGTCATCAGTGACGCGACGGGCTCCGAGTGCTTGGTGTTGGTCGAAGCCAAACTCGATCTCTCGCAGCGTGACGCCAAGGCTTTTACTTCGGGGCTGCCGAGACGACTTCGCAGGGAGACCAAGGCGGCGCTCCTGGTGGTCGCCCCTCTGATCGGTCCCCGCGCCCGCCAACACCTACAGGCAGAGAGGATCTCCTATATCGATCTGACGGGGAACGTACGGATCCTGCTGGACAATCCGGGTCTTCTCGTCGAGACCGACGGCCTTCACCAGGACAGCGGTGTGGCCAAGCCCACCACGAGCCTGCGTGGAGACCAAGCTGGCGCAGTGATCCGGTTGCTCGTCGATGTCCGGCCGCCGTTCACCGCGGCCGACGTGGCCACAGCGGTCAGCGTCAACGAAGGCTATGTGTCTCGAATCCTCGGGATCCTTCTCGAGGAGGACCTGATCGAGCGACCCGGCCGTGGCCCGGTCACTGAAGTTGACTGGCAGGGCGTCATACGCCGGAGGGCCAAGGCAGTCGACCTCCTCAAGCGCTCTGGCACCTACCGCTTCGTCGCCTCAGGCGACCCTACCGAGCTGCTGAGGGCAGGAGCGATTGGCGGGTCGGATGCGGTGGTCTCGGGCCCTCTTGCCGCGGCGCGGCTCGGTGCTGCTGCTCCCGAAGCGCTTCTGACCGCCTACACGAAAGATCCCAATGGCCTCGCCGCGCACCTCGACCTCGTTCCCGCCCGAGGGGACGCCAATGTATTGCTCATGCGTCCCGGCAATCCGGTCGTCTTTGATCGAGTCGCGATCGAAGAGAGCGTCCAGTACGCCGCGCCCAGCCAGGTCGCCATCGACTGCCTGGCTGGCGACCCCATCACGCAGTCGCAAGGGCTCGCCGTGCTCGCGTGGATGCAGGGGAACGAGGACGGTTGGCGATTGCCGTCAATCGAGGATTTCTTCAACTCAATTCTCCCGTAGCCAGCCCGAATCGATCGGCCAACCACATCCCGGTCTCAGATAGCCGAGGGACCCCTCCAGGCGCCCGCGCCGTCGACCCAGGAGACCTCGGTGGCTCCGTTGGTGTCCACCACGAACACGTCGGTCTGGTTGGGGATTCCGAACTCGTTTGAGGCAGCCAACCCTGCCCCCGCCGGCGCGGTGTTGGTCGGCGTGATGGCCATGGGTCCGTTCCAGGCGCCGGCGCCGTCCACCCACGAGACCTCGGTGGCTCCGTTGGTGCCCACCATCAACACGTCGGTCTGGTTGGAGATGCCGAACTGGTTCGAGACAGCCAGATCGGCGCCGGCCGGAGCGGTATTGGGCGGGGTGAGGGCAATGGGTCCGTTCCAGGCGCCCCCGCCCTCCACCCAGGAGACCTCGGTGGCCTGGTTCGTGCCCACCACGAACACGTCGGTCTGGTTGGGGATGCCGAACTGGTTAGAGACGGCCAGATGGGCACCGGCCGGAGCGGTGTTGGGCGGGGTGAGGGCAATGGGTCC
>JBPYEZ010000125.1:0-5636 GCA_051984395.1 Acidimicrobiales bacterium
TTCGCCAGGGTCGAGGAGCTGTCGGCGGCGATGGGAATCGGCGAACCCTGCATCGTTCCCTGGGCGCGCGACGCGATCACCGGCTACGCCCTTTCCGGCAGGGTGAAGGACGCGAGGCGCGTGATCCGCGGCTTGGAGCGCGCCGCCAGCAGCCTCCCCTGTCGATGGCCACTGATCGCCGCAGCCACGGGCCGCGCCGCGCTGTTCACGAGCGCAGGCCGCGTGGAGGAGGCCGAAGCGCAGTACGAAGCGGCCCTGGCCCTGCACGACGGCCTCCCCATGCCCATCGAGCGGGCGCGGACGCTGCTCGACTACGGCAGCTTCCTGCGCCACCACGGCCAGCCGGCTCGAGCCCGGCCCGTGCTGGCCGAAGCCGTCGAGCGGGCCGAGGCCATCGGGGCCGGGTGGCTGGCCGGAGGAGCCAGGGGGGAGCTCGGAGCCGCCGGAGGCAGGAGGCGCCGCCCCGTCGGTGGGCGTCGGGGCCTCACGCCGTCGGAGGAGCGGGTGACGCGACTGGCCACCGGTGGCGCCAGCAACGAGACCATCGCCAAGCAGCTGTCGATCTCGGTGCGGACCGTCGAGACGCATCTCCAGCATGCCTACGCCAAGCTCGGGATCCGCTCCCGCCGGCAACTGATGAGCAAGCCGTAGACCTCCGTCAGAGCCCCACCCGCTGACCCCTGAGTAGGCTGCACGAGGCGGGCACGCCGGTCGCCAGCGAGGGAGGAGAGTGATGGCCTGGGACTTCTCGACCGAGCCGGGGTTCGAGCGGCAGCTCGATTGGATGCGCACCTTCGTGCGCGACGAGATCTTTCCCCTGGAGACGATCAGCCTCGACCACAACGCGTTCCTCGAGGTGGTGCGCCCCCTGCAGGCGCAGGTCAAGCAGCGGGGTCTGTGGGCTTCGCATCTACCGCCGGAGCTGGGTGGTGGTGGCTTCGGTCAGGTCAAGCTGGGTCTGATGCACGAGATACTCGGGCAGTCGCCCTTCGCCCCGTTCGTGTTCGGCAACAACGCGCCGGACTCGGGCAACGCCGAGCTGCTGGCCGTGGGCATCGAGTCCAGTGGACGGGAGGAGCAGCGCGACCGGTGGCTCAAACCGTTGCTGGACGGGGCGCTCCGTAGCTCCTTCTCGATGACCGAGCCCGGTGCCGGCGCCGATCCCACACTGCTGCGAACCTCAGCGGTGCGCGACGGGGACGAGTGGGTCATCAACGGCCACAAGTGGTTCAGCTCGAACGCCTCGGTCGCCGACTTCCTCATCGTCATGGCTGTCACCAATCCGGACGTCCATCCGTACCAGGGCAGCTCGATGATCATCGTCCCGACGGACGCCCGGGGGGTGAACATCGTGCGGGACATCCCGACGATGGAGCACCCCGACGACAGCTTCGGCCGCTACGGCGGCCACGCCGAGGTCCTCTACCGCGACGTGCGGGTCCCGGTGGAGAACCTGGTCGGGAACGAGGGCGAGGGTTTCGTGCTGGCGCAGAAGCGCCTCGGGCCGGGGCGCATCCACCACTGCATGCGGTGGCTCGGGCAGTCGCGCCGGGCTTTCGACATGATGTGCGAGCGGGCGGTGTCGCGCTACACCCACGGCTCCCATCTCTCTGACAAGCAGACGATCCAGAACTGGGTGGCCGACTCGCTGGCCGAGATGACCGCCGCCCGCCTCATGACCCTGCACGCGGCCTGGACGATGGACGTGTCGGGACCGTCGGCCGCCCGGGTCGAGATCGCCATGATCAAGTACTACGGGGCCCAGGTGCTCTACAACGTGATCGACCGCGCTATCCAGGTTCACGGCTCGCTGGGCTTCTCGGCGGACCTTCCGCTCGAGCACATGTACCGGGCCGCCCGGGCTGCCCGCATCTACGACGGACCGGACGAGGTGCACCGGGTGACCGTCGCCCGCCAGGTCCTCAAGGGCTACAAGCCCGTCGAGGTGCCGACCGAGCACGTCCCGACCCGGCGGGAGGAGGCGACCCGCCGGTTCGCCAAGTACCTGGATCGGGCGACCGCCGACCTGTAGCACGCGCGCGCCGGTGAGGGTCAGGCGCCGGGTCCTGGTGTCCGGAAGGGTGCAGGGCGTGTTCTTTCGCGACGACTGCCGGCGCCAGGCGGTCGGCGCCGGCGTGGACGGCTGGGTGCGCAACCGGCCCGACGGGCGGGTGGAGGCGGTGTTCGAGGGAGAGCCCGAGGCTGTCGACCGGCTCGTCTCGTGGTGCCGCGCCGGCCCGCCCTCGGCGCTGGTCACGGGGATCGGGGTCGTCGACGAGGAGCCCGGCGGGGAGGCAGGCTTTCGGGTCCTCTGACCGACGTGGCGCCGGTGAGAATGGGCGGGGCCCGGCAGTAGCCTGTCGGTCATGTCCCTCCTCGATGATGACGCCATCTCGGCCGCGCTGGCCGGCCTGGAGTGGGAACGCCAGGGTGACGAGCTGGTCAAGGAGCACAAGAGCCGCGACTTCGCCGCCGCCATGGTGTTCGTCAACGCCGTGGCCGAGCGGGCCGAAGCGTCCAACCATCACCCGGACATCGACATCCGCTGGAACACGGTGACCCTGCGGCTGTCGACTCACTCCGCGGGCGGACTGACCCAGGCCGACGTCGACATGGCCCGGGAGATCGACAGCTTGGCGAACACCGGGTAGCTGTTGCGCTTTACTCCCACGAGCCAGCTGGCCGAACGGCCGAACGTCATCGCCGACGGCGCCGCCCTGCCGAGCACCGTGCTCACCTTGTCCCACTGGCCGGCGAGCCCGACGCCGCCCGCCCTGGCCGAAGACACCTCGGCGCGCATTGCCTTCCGCTATCTGGACAGCGTCGGGGACTGGCCTGCGCCGGAGGCCGTCTCCAACGACCACTTCGACCAGGACGGGCTGGTCTCGGTCTACGCCCTGGTCTCGCCGGACGAGGCGCGCGCCCGTCAAGTCGTCCTGGAGGACGTTGCCGCCGCAGGTGACTTCGCCACCTTCGTCGATCGCGACGCGGCGCGGGTCAGCTTCGCGCTGGCGGCCCTTGCCGACCCGGCACGGTCGCCGCTGGGTCCCGGGCTCCTCGAGGCGCCCTATCCGGAGCGCTGCGCCGGCCTCTACGAGGAGCTGCTGGGACGGCTGCCCGAGCTGGTCGACGACGTCGATGCCCACCGCTCGCTCTGGGGCGAGGAGGACGCTGCGCTCGCCGCCGCCGAGGCAGCCCTGGCGGCCGGTGAGGTCACCATCGACGAGGTCCCCGAGCTCGATCTGGCCGTGGTGAGCATCCCCAGCGGCCGGCCGGCCGCACTGGCCACGCGGTTCGGCTCTCGTCAGGACGCCGCCTGCCATCCGGCGGCGATCAACAACGCGACGAGGGCGCTGCGCATCCTCGTTCTGCACGGTCGGCGGTACGAGCTCGTGTTCCGCTACGAGTCGTGGGTGAAGTACGTCTCCCGCCGCCCGCTGGCGCGAGTCGATCTCGCTCCGCTGGCCGAGCGACTCCAGAGCGAGGAGCGAGGTGGCGCGCGTTGGTCGTTCGACGGGGTGGCCGCCCTGGTGCCCTCCCTGCGCCTGGTCGACGGGCACGAGAGTGACATCGATCCGATGCGCCTGCGGACGATGGTGGAGCGTCACCTGGCCACCGCCCCTCCGGCGTGGGACCCGTACGCGTCACGGCCCGGTTGAGAGGGGGGCTCGCCATCGCCAGATCCACACCGCTCGTCGCCATTCCCGCCTACCGTCTCGGTCCCGGGCGGGTGTCCGGCTGGACCGACGCCGGTCACGCCGTTCCCGACCAGTACGTGGCGGCGCTGTCGCGGGCGGGCGCCCGCCCCGTGATCCTTGCCGCCCCTGATCCGGCACCGGCGTGGGAGATCCTTGCTCCGTTCGACGGGCTGCTCCTGATCGGCGGCGGCGACGTGGAGGCGCATCGTTACGGGCTGCAGCCCCATCCGGCCGAGTACCTGGAGCCGGATCGTGACCAGCTCGAGCTCGCCCTGTCCGCCGAAGCAGTCCGCAGCGGGCTGCCCACATTGGCCATCTGTCGCGGAGTCCAGGTCCTCAACGTCGCTCTCGGCGGATCCCTGCACCAGCATCTCCCGGACATGGCGTCGATGGTCGAGCACGGTCAGGCGCCGGTCGGCGACGCCATCGACCACCCCGTGCGTGTGGCCGAGGGGACGGCACTGTCGGCTATCTGTGGTCCCGGCCTCGCCGCCTGCAACTCCCAGCACCATCAGGGCATCGACAGGCTGGGCGCCGGCCTGGTCGCCGTGGGGTGGAGCGAGGACGGGTTGGTCGAAGCCGTCGAGACGGTCGGCCCTGACGGCTTGCGTCCTGGATGGGCGCTCGGTGTCCAGTGGCACCCCGAGCGAACGGCGGCGATCGACCGACCACAGCAGGCGCTCTTCGACGCGCTCGTCGACCAGGCCAGGACCCGCACGCACGCCCCGGGGTGAGTGGGCGACGGACCGCACGGGCGCCCCGCTCGCCATCTCGGCTCAATCCGGCGGCAGGAAGCGGGCGAGTTGTCGGCTCTGGGCCACGATCCGGCCGTCTTCACCCCAGAGCACGCCGTCCTCCTCCACATAGCCGCCGGCGAGCACGCTGGACGTGAAGCGGGCCAGGTGCCAAGTGGCGTCGGGACGGCCGCGCCAGTGGACGGTCAGCTCGATCGTCGGCGCGCCGCCGCCGAGGAAGGTGGCGAAGATGGCCGGTGGCCAGGAGTCCATGACCAACGGCACGGCGAGGGCGTCGAGGTCGCGATCCACCAGCCTGATCCAGCCTCCCGAGCGCGCCGGCCCGGGAGCGGACCTCGTCAAGACGTGCTCCTCGGTCGAGGCCACGCGGTAGCGGAAGCGGTGCAGCAACGACATGTCCGGCGCCGAGGGCTGGTCCAGCTCCTCGCAGAGGTCCGGGTTGGGTGTATCCGGCATCGGCGGTTGGAAGTCGATCGGCGTCGGCGCCCGCCAGTGTCCGAAGGTTGCCAGGGCGGCGGCCACGGCGACGGAGTCCTGCTCGAGACGTGCGGCCACCGTCGCGTGCGTCCGGCCGACCCGAACGAGCTCGGTCGTGATCACCGCAGGACCCGGCACGGGGCGCTGCGTGTAGTGGACGGTCATCGTGAGCGGATCGGGGGAGGGGCACGCCGCCCGCAGCCCGCTGAGGACGAAGCTCGCCAGGTAGCCGCCGTTGATGCCGGTTCCGATGTTCCACCGTTCGCTCAGTCGGCCCCGCCACCGGTGGGGGCCGTCGGGCTCGAGCGCGACGTCCTCGTCCAGTGCACCCACGGTGCCACCGTACTGTCGGACTGGCCTACTTGACCATGTGGTCAAGTAGGCTTGGCCCATGGCTGTCACCGAGCTCGCCCGCAGCGACGAACAGGTCCGCCAGGCCGTGGTGAAGTGGCTCAGAGAGCAACTGCCGCCCCTGTGGGTCGAGGCGATCGACGCCGGCGATGCGGCCAAGCTCCACCAGGCCCGATCACTCGTCGACTACGACGAGTGGTGCGCCCGACTGGGTGAGGCCGGCTGGGCCACGCCGACCTGGCCTCGCGAGTACGGCGGCGCCGGGCTGGAACCGGGCCAGGCAAGGACGGTGAACGAGGAGCTGACGCGCCACGGCGACGAGACCGTCGACGGGACCGCCTCCGACGCTCTCGCC
>JBPYEZ010000126.1:0-2349 GCA_051984395.1 Acidimicrobiales bacterium
CTCCGGGACGCCCCTTCGGTCGTTCCTAGCTCGTCACGGTGAGCGTGCCGTGCATGAACGGGTGGATGGAGCAGTGGTATGGGAACGACCCCGGGGTGCCGGGGGCGGTGAAGGTCTTGGTCCCCCCGCTACTGATGTTGCCCGTGTCGAAGGCGTTCTTGTCGGCGGTGAGGGTGTGGGCCGTGGTGTCATTGTTCTTCACCGTGATCGTGGTGCCCGCCTTCACGGCCGTGGTGGCGGGCTGGAAGGCGAAGTTCTTGATTGTGATCGTCGCCGCCGGGGCGCCACCGCCCGTGCTGGCCGTGCTGGCCGTGGTGGTCGCGCTCGTCGACCTGGTCGTGCTACTCGAGCTGTTCGAGCTGCTGCCGCCGCCGCAGGCGGCCAACGCCGACGCGAGCCCGACGACGACCGTGCCGGTCCTGGCCACTGTCGAGAGACGTCGCATCGTCGGCTCCTTTCGTCCCGCCCGGTCGCTACGACCCGTGGTGTCCGTTCTAGACGATTTTGTCGCAGCGCCATCAGCGTCATCCATCTCAGGTGTCGGTCTCGAACAATGGCTACGAAGCCCGACGACCTGAACGACGCCAGCGACGCCACGCTCGTCGTCGCCATAGGACGGTGGCGGGCCGACGCGCTCGCCGAGGCCTACCGACGCCATGCCGGCGCCGTCTACGCCCTGGCCCGTCGGGTCCTGGGGGAGGTGAGCGCGGCCGAGGAGGTCATCCAGGAGGTGTTCCTGCGCCTCTGGCACCAACCCGAGCGGTTCGACCCCGAGCGGGGGTCACTGCGCTCGTTCCTGCTCGCTCAGGCGCACGGCCGCGCCGTCGACCTCCTGCGCGCCGAGTCCTCGCGCCGCCGGCGCGAGGAGCGGGACGCCCGGCGGACGGCGACCGCGGGGTACGACCTGGAGCACGAGGTGTGGGACCTCACCGTCGCCGACCACGTCAAGGAGGCGCTGGCGGACCTGCCCGACGACGAGCGGAGGGCGATCGAGCTGGCCTACTTCGGAGGGCACACGTACCGGGAGGTCGCTGGGCTGCTCGACCAGCCCGAGGGGACGGTCAAGAGTCGCATCCGCGCCGGCCTCAAGCGCATGCGCTCCAGGCTGGCTGACAGCGGGGTGGCGGGCTCGTGAGCACACCGGAGGGCGACGTGCCCCGCCAGCTCAGCCACGCCGAGCTGGAGGCCCTGCTGGGACCCTACGCTCTGGATGCCGTCGACGGCCCCGAGGCCGAAGCCGTCGAGGTCCACCTGCTCGAATGCCCCCGATGCCGGTCCGAGGTCGCCGAGCACCGGGAGGTGGCGGCCCTGCTCGGCAACGTCGGCGCCCCCGCACCGCAGCAGCCGTGGGACCGGATCGCCGCCAGCCTGGAGGAGGCGCCCCCGGAGCCGGCCCTGGGCGGCCTCTCCGAGCTGCGTGCTCCGCCGCGCACGATCCGGCGGCGCCTGGCGGTCGGTCTGGCGGCCGTCGCCGCCGCCGCTGCCGTCGTCATCGGCATCCTTGCCTTCCAGGTGCACCACCTGGACAGCAGGGTCAACAGCCTGGCCCAGGCCACCCCGGACCACGGGCTCTCACAGGTGGCGATGGCAGCCGTGCTCGATCCGCAGGCCCGGCGCGTCGACCTGCGGGCGGCGCAGGGCGACCAGTCGGTGCAGGGCGTGGTCCTTCCCAACGGCAACGGCTACCTCGTGAACGTGGACCTGCGCCCGCTGTCGTCGGGCCAGACTTACCAGCTCTGGGCGGTCACGGGGACCCGCCAGGTCTCCCTCGGCGTGCTGGGCGCCAATCCCCAGCTGGCGGCGTTCAGCCTGGGCTCGCCGAACGCGGCCTCGATGCTGGTCGTCACCGTCGAGCCGTTCGGCGGGGTGACGTCGACGACCAATCCTGCGGTCGTGTCGGGATCGGCGAGCTAGTGCGTCGGCAGGTCAGGCGCGCATCAGCTGGTGCAGGGACCGGTACCCGAGCAGGGTGGCGCCCGCCCGCTGGGCCAGGGCCGGCAGCGAGTGGTCGTTGGTCAGCAGGTCGTGGTCGTCGACCCTGCCCGACCAGTCCGGGCTGAGCGCACGCAGCTCGCCGGTGTCCACCGCCGGGTGCGCGTAGACCTCGGTGACGCCCGAGGGGAGATCGAGAAGGGCCCGCTCCAGGGCCCGGCGGCTCCCCACCGCGTTCACGACGACGAGATGGTCCGGGAAGACGACCCCCTCCTCGGCCGCCAGCTGCCGGAACGGGAACCCGATGTGGCCCTCGCTCGAGGCCCCCGAGAGCCTGATGGGGAGCGAGAAGTCGACGGCCAGCTCGAGGTAGACGTCGAAGAACTCGGGGCGCAGTTGCAGCGTGCCCATGTGCGA
>JBPYEZ010000127.1:0-3044 GCA_051984395.1 Acidimicrobiales bacterium
TGCCTGCAGGAACGCGCTGTCCTCGAGCGGCACGGGGCGACGTTACCCGGGAGGGTGTGTAGCCGCGGATTCGGCGGCGGCGCTGAACAGTATTAGGATTATCTGTCCGCCGACGGTAGACCCCCCCCACACGCTCCGGTGCCCCATCCCGACCTCGCGAGCGAGCAGGCCTACATCTACAACGCTTATCAGCGGCTGGCCGCCATGCGTGACGCCGCTCGGCATCGTCTCGAGTCCGTCCTCGACCAGGGAAAGGGCGGCACCCATCAGGCCCGGGAGGAGCGCGACGTCATCGTGCGTACCAGCCTCCAGCGCCTCGAGCAGCTCGAGATCGGCCGCCACTCGCTGTGCTTCGGTCGCATCGACCGAGCTGGACCCGAGCCGGGAGACGCCGACGCCCAGGATGGCGCGGGGGAGACCTTCTACATCGGTCGCCTGGCGGTGTCGGGGCCCGACCACGAGCCGCTGGTGGTGGACTGGCGGGCGCCGGTCGCCGAGCCGTTCTACCGGGCCACCGCCCGCCACCCGATGGGCCTCATCCGCCGTCGGCATTTCTCGACCGAGGGTCGGCGACTGCTCGGGATCGAGGACGAGCTCCTCACCCTTCCGTCGGGGGCGCCCAGTGGCGAGGGCGGGACGGTGGACGGCCCAGGAGAGGACGACGGCGAGGGGCCGATCGCGCCCGGAGCCCTGCTGGCCGCCCTGGAGCGGTCCCGATCGGGCCACATGCGGGACATCGTGGCCACGGTCCAGCGCGAGCAGGACGAGATCATCCGGGCGCCGCTGCCCGGTGTGGTCGTCGTCCAGGGCGGGCCCGGCACCGGGAAGACAGCGGTGGCACTCCACCGCGCTGCCTACCTCCTCTACACGTACAGGTTCCCGCTCGAGCGCCAGGGGCTGCTCGTCATCGGGCCCAACCGGGTGTTCCTCCGCTACATCGAGCAGGTCCTGCCCTCGCTGGGCGAGAACGGCGTCGTCCTGGGCACCGCAGAGACCCTTGTCCCCGGTGTCCAGTCCCGGGGATCGGACGATCCGAGCGCGGCGGCCCTGAAGGGTCAGATCCGCATGGTGGCCCTGATCGACCGGGCCGTTCGGGACCGCCAGCGGCCGCTCACCCGCGACGTCGAGGTGCCGTTCGGGTCCGCCGTGCTCCGCCTCACGATCCAGGACTCGGCCGAGGTCGTGACCAGCGTTCGCCGCCGTCCGGGTACCCACAACTCCCGCCGCCGGCAGATCGAGACCCTCGTGGGTCGTCGCCTCCTCGGGCAGTACCGCCGGTCGCTTGAGCGTGTCGCGCCCGCCGAGCGGGTGACCAGCCTCGAGATGGAGGACGACGAGTTCGTCAGGGAGGTCCGGCGGGTTCCTGCCCTGGCCGAGGCCCTCGACCGCATGTGGCCCCGTCTCCGACCGGAGGAGCTGCTCCACGATCTCTACGGCGCTCCACCTCTCCTGCGCCTCGCCGGACGTCGGGCAGGTCTCGACGACGTCGAGGAGCGCGCCCTGTACCGCCGGAGGAGCTCGGCACTCGAGGAGATCCCCTGGTCCCCCGCCGACCTGCCCCTCGTCGACGAGGCCCGGGTGCTGCTGGGGCCGGTGACTTCCGCCGGTGAGGACGAGCCCCGCTCCTATGGCCACATCGTGGTCGACGAGGCGCAAGACCTGTCACCCATGGAGCTGCGCATGATCTCCCGGCGAACCCTGTCCGGGTCGATGACCGTCGTCGGCGATCTGGCCCAGGCGACGGGGGCCGTGGCGCCGAGGGCGTGGAGCGAGGTCCTGGCCCACCTCGCCCCCGGACGGACGGCGCGGACCGTGGAGCTGAGTGTCTACTACCGCACGCCCGACGAGGTCATGAGGTTGTCGAGCCACGTCCTGCGGGTGGCGACGCCGTGGATCCGCCCGCCGCGCTCGGTGCGGGTCACGGGAGAGGCGCCGGCCGTCGTCGCTGTCGTGCCGGGGGGTCTCGTCGCCGAGGTCGTGACGCAGGCGGACCGGGAGGTGAGGCGCGTCCGCGGCGGCACGGTCGGCGTGGTGGCTCCCGGCTCGCTGGCACCGGCCCTGGCCCGAGGCCTCACAGCTGCCGGGCTCTCCGTGGGCGAGGCCCACCGCGACGGGCTCGAGCAACCCATCACGGTGGTCCCCATCGAGGTCGTGAAGGGCCTCGAGTTCGACTCGGTCGTGGTGGTGGAGCCGGCGACGATCGTCGACGAGGAGCCTCAGGGCCTGCGAGCCCTGTACGTGGCGCTGACCCGCGCCACCAGGCGTCTGACGATCGTCCACGAGCGACCCTTGCCGCCGGCCATGGAGGCTGATTCCGGCTCCCTGGAGCCGGTCGGCGCCGATGTGATAGGTAGCGGCTCCTTCGACTAAGAACTGGGCTCGTGACCCAGGCCGTCCCGGTCGACCAGACCCAGCCCTACGGACCCGCGCACGTCAAGCGCCCGTCCATGGTGGGCGTGGGGACCATCATCTGGCTGGCCTCCGAGCTCATGTTCTTCAGCGGCCTGTTCGCCTCCTATTTCACCATCCGCGCCCACGACGGCAACCCATGGCCGCCGCCGCCGGTCCACGTCGAGCCCCTCGTCGCCGGCATCTTCACCGCCATCCTGGTCTCGTCGAGCGTCACCATGCAGCACGCCGTGTGGCAGGAGGAGAAGGGCCTCCGCCCCTCGGCCCGCTTCTGGATCATCATGAGCTTCCTGCTGGGCGCGGCGTTCGTCGCCAACCAGGCCTACGAGTGGCTGACCGTCGATTTCACCCCGAAGACCAACGCCTACGGCTCGATGTTCTTCATGATGACGGGTCTCCACGCCTTACACGTGACCCTCGGCCTCCTTGCCATGAACGCCCTCCTGGGGCGCATGATCGGCCCGCGCGGCGACCCAGGAGAAGTGCCCGCCTTCCAGGCCGTCGCCTACTACTGGCACTTCGTCGACATCGTCTGGGTCGGCCTGTACGCCTCGCTGTTCCTGCTCCATTAGCCCGTGATGCGCAACCGCCTCCTGATACCCGGCGCCCTGGTGGTCCTGGTGGTGACCCTGGGC
>JBPYEZ010000128.1:0-11855 GCA_051984395.1 Acidimicrobiales bacterium
CCCAGGGCGGCGTAGCAGGCCAGCACGAGCAGCAGCAGGACCACCGCCGGCAGCAGCCGCCGGGCCCGCCGGGCCCAGAAGGACCCGAACCTGATGCGCCCCGACCTGCCCCACTCGCCCACCAGCAGGCTGGTGATGAGGTAGCCGCTCAGCACGAAGAACAGGTCGACGCCGAGGTAGCCGCCCTGGGCCCAGCCGAGGTTGAGGTGGTAGGCGATGACGGCGAACACCGCCACCGCCCGCAGCCCGTCCAGGGCGGGGACGTAGGTCAGTGCCGGTGGTCGGTCTTCGCCTCGCGCGCCCATGTCACCGGAACTCCGCCAGCTCACCCCCAAAACGTACGGGACTATTCGCCCTCTGAGCACCGAATGGTAGTCGGGCGGGCTGGCGAGAACCCGGCGCGACAGCACGCCGAATCGGGGTCCCTCCCGGGGCCGCCCGCCGTTGCCGCCAGCTCAGCCGGCGCCGGGAACGACGGCGTCCAGATAGAGCTCGGCGGTGCCCTCTCCGCCGCACTGGGCACAGCGCTCGACGTGCCGCCACGAGCGCAGCAGCCGTGTACCCGCCTCGTTCAGCGTGACCACGAACGCCTCCGAGTTGGGATCGACGTCCAAGGCGAAATAGGGCTCCCAGCGGCTCCGGGGCGGCGGCACCTCGATGGCGGTTCCCTGCGGGACGCGACAGAAGAGGCGCTGGCCCGGGTCGAACAACCACGTGCTGTTGCACGACTCGATCACGACGGTCCCGGGCCGGGACCAGCGCTGGCGCCCTCGTGCCGCCACGGGTCCATCATCCCTAATGACCGACCCGATGGCGAGCGGGAGGCTGTTGCGGTTGGGTGACGATCTGCCCACGGGGTACCTGCCCAACTGGGCGCCGACCTGGGAGGATGGCCTGGCAGTGACTGCGCCGATGCGAGACCATCTCCCTGTGGTCAGCCGCCTGCTGCTCGTCGAGGACGACGAACGAATCCGCGCTTCGATGCGGCTCGCCCTCGAGGACGAGGGCTACGAGATCGACGAGGCGGCGACCGGCGAGGACGGTCTCGAGATCTTCGCCCAACGACCCGCCGACGTCGTGCTCATAGACCTCATGCTGCCCGGCATCGACGGCCTCGAGTGCTGCCGCTCGCTCCGGCGCGTCAGTTCGGTGCCGGTGGTGGTGGTCACCGCCCGCTCGGACACCCACGACGTGGTCGCCGGTCTGGAGGCTGGGGCCGACGACTACGTGACCAAGCCCTTCGTCGCCAAGGAGCTGGCCGCCCGCATCCGTGCCCTGCTGCGCCGCGTGCGCGCCGGCGACGGCGGATCGCCCGCCTTGGCCTTCGGCGACGTCGTGGTCGTCCCTGAGGAGGGTGCCGTGCGACGCGGCGACGAGGAGATCCACCTGACGCGGACCGAGTTCCATCTCCTGTGCGAGCTGGCGGGCAGCCCGGGCAAGGTGTTCAGCCGTGAGCAGCTCCTCGAGCGGGTGTGGGGGTACGACTACTTCGGCGACGGACGACTGGTCGACGTCCACATCCGGCGGCTGCGGACCAAGATCGAGCCCGACGCCGCCAACCCCCGTCACGTGGTGACGGTGCGGGGGCTGGGCTACAAGCTGGTGTCCTGACATGCCGCGGCGGCACCGCCGACTGGGGGTCAGATCCAGGGTCACCGCCGCCTTCGCCCTCGGCGCCCTGACCCTTTCGGCGGCGCTGTCGACGCTGACCTACTTCACCGCCCGCCAGTACTTTCTGCACGAGCGCCAGACCGCCGTGCTGCGCCAGGCCTACGTCAACGCCGATCTCGTCCGGGCTGCCCTGCGGTCGACCCAGCCGGACATCCCGCCCCTGCTGGCGTCGCTCGATACCGTCCCCGGCTCGCGCTCGGTGCTGTACGACCACGGCCGATGGTTCGCGACCTCGCTGACGGTCGGCCGGGACGCGATCCCCGTGCACCTGCGCAACCAGGTCATCGCTGGCATGCCCGCCAGCCAGCGCTTCAGCCTCGCCGGTTCGCTGCAGATGGGGGTGGGCATTCCCATCCCAGTTGTCGGATCGGCCTACTTCGAGGTGTTCTCGCTCCAGGAGCTCGATCACACCCTCCGGGTCCTGGCTCTCACCCTTGCCGCCGGCTCGGTCGCCATCACCCTCGCCGGGATCGTGATCGGCCGCTGGGCCAGCGGAAGGGCACTGCGTCCGCTCGGCGACGTCGCCCACGCCGCCGTGGCCATCGCCGGTGGTCGGCTCGACACCCGTCTGGAGACCTTCGACGAAGCGGACCTGGCCACCCTGGCCTCCTCCTTCAACCGCATGGCCGACCGGCTCCAGGAGCGGATCGAGCGCGAGGCGCGCTTCACCTCCGACGTGAGCCATGAGCTCCGCTCGCCCCTGACGACGCTCTCGACGTCGATCGGGGTGCTGGAGGCCCGGCGCGAGGAGCTTCCCGACCGCTCGCGGCAGGCCGTGGACCTGCTGGCCGCCGAGCTGCGCCGCTTCCAGCGAATGGTCACCGACCTGCTCGAGATCTCGCGCTTCGACACCGGTTCCGCCGAGCTGTCTCTCGACGACGTCCGCGTCGACGAGCTGGTGCAGCACGCCGTGCAAGCGGGGGGGAACGGCGCGCTGCCGGTCGAGCTCGCCCCGGACGTGGCCGGTCTGCAGGTCTCGGTCGACAAGCGGCGGATCGAGCGCGTGGTCGCCAACCTGGTCGAGAACGCCGCCGTCTATGCCGGCGGCGCCACCAGGCTGGCGGTGGAGGCGACGGGCGACACGGTGCGGCTGATCGTCGAGGATGCCGGACCCGGCATACCGGCAGAGGGGCGGGAGCGCAGCTTCGAGCGCTTCTTCCGCGGCTCGGCAGCCGGCCGTCGGGGCACGGGTGACGGCACCGGGCTCGGTCTGGCGCTGGTTGCCGAGCACGTCCACCTCCACGGAGGGCGTGTCTGGGTCGACGATCGCCAAGGAGGCGGCTCGCGGTTCGTCGTTGAGCTGCCCATACGGCCCGCGTCCCGCGGACCGGTGGCCGAGGCCCCGCCGGCGTGAGGACGGCACTCGGTGGACGGGGTGACGCCGCGGGAGCCGCTGCCGCCCTGATGGTGGCCGCCAGCCTGGTCGCCTGCGGGATCCCCGCCGACTCGCAGCCCCAGGCCATCGCCCGCAAGGACATCCCCTTCGACCTGCTGGCACCGTCGACGACGATCGCGACGCCGGGCGCGCCCGGCGCCCGGGTGCCGATCAACGTCTACCTGGTCGGGATCACCGGGCTGGTGCCGGTCAGCAGGGGCGTCCGCGCACCGGCCACGCTGTCCGAGGCGCTGAGCGCCCTCCTCGCCGGGCCCACCGACGCCGAGGTGGCCGACGGGCTGCGCACCGCCATCACCGCCCAGACCTCGGTGTCGGCGGGCCCCGTCGGCTTCGGGGTGGGCACCGTGGACCTCGGCGGCGCCTTCGGGCAGGTCGGAGGCCAGGAGCAGATCCTGGCGGTGGCCCAGCTCGTGTTCACTGCCACCGCGGTGCCCGGCATCGGCGCGGTGCAGTTCACCCTGGCCGGACGACCTGTCGAGGTGCCAGCGGGTGACGGGACCCTCACTCAGGGCCCGTTGAGCCGCTCCGACTTCCCGTCGCTGGGTCGCTGATCGGTCTCCCGGCCGTTCTGCCAGGCGAGGCGGGGGGCGTCAGCCCACAGCCGCTCGAGGTCGTAGTACCGGCGGGCTTCGTCGAGGAACACGTGGACCACGACGTCGCCGTAGTCGAGGAGGATCCAGCGGGCGTCGTCGAGACCTTCCACCCGATGGGGACCACCGGCGCCCGCCGCCTTGACCTGCTCCTCGACCTCCTCGGCGATCGTGCGCACCTGGCGAGGGTTACCGCCACTGGTGATGACGAACGCGTCGGTGACGGCGAGCAGCGGACCCATCTCGAGGACGACCGTCGACTCGCCCTTCTTGTCGGCCGCGGCCCGAGCGGCCACCACTGCCAACGCCCGGGCCCGGTCGGCACCAGCACCGACCCCACTCCCGAGTCCGCTCGGCGTCTCGATCGTGCTCACCTACCGCCAGCGTACAGACCGCGCTGGCGGATGAGGCGGACGGCGGGCTCCGGTACCAGAAAATCGAGCGGGCGTCCGTCCACGGCACGGGCGCGCAGATCGGTGCTGGAGATGTCGATGCCGGGAATCTCGACGGTCACGACCTTCCATCCCGACAGCGGCTTGGCCGGGCGGACGCCGGGGCGGTTGACGACGACCAGAGTGACCCCCTCACGCACGGCCTCGACCCGCTCCCAGGTGTCCAGGTCGTCGGCCACGTCGGCGCCGATGACGAGGAACAGCTCGGCGTCGGGTTGGCGCTCGCTCAGCTCGTCCAGGGTGTCGGCGGTGTAGGAGAGGCCCCCCCGCTCGACCTCCAACGGGCTCGCCTCGATCCCTTCCACGCTGGTCACAGCCGCCTCGACCACGGCGTAGCGGTCCCGGGCCGGCGTCACCGTGCGGGCGTGCTTCTGCCAGGGCTGGTTGGCGACGACGAGGAGCACCCGGTCGAGGTCGAGGGCATGACGGGCGTTGACGGCGGCCACGAGGTGGCCGACGTGGACCGGGTCGAACGTCCCCCCGAAGACGCCGAGCCGCTCTCTGGGCCGTTCCCTGGCCGGCTTCGCCGGCAAGGCTACGTGCCGGCCAGCCTGGCCACGACCGGGGCGAAGGCGTCGACGTCGCCGTCGTGGACGACCCAGTAGCTGAAGCCGTACTCGTCGCGTCGGCGCACGAGCGTCTCGCAGATCTCGTCGATGGTCCCAACCAGCGCGATCGGGACCTCGAGGATCTCCTCGGTGCTCAAGCCGAACGCCGGCGCCATGGACTCGAGCAGCTCCCGGCCGTTCGGCACCACCTGGACGGCGAACGACAGCATCTGCAGCTCGAGCTGGTCGAACCGGCTCCCGGCGGCCTCCTTCACCCACGACACCCGCTCGCGGTAGTGGGCCGCCGTCGCCGTGGCTGCCACCTCGGGTCCGACGTACCCCGCGGCCAGGCTGGGGTTGATCCCCACGATGTCGGCCTCGGTGGCGGCCAGGGTGAGCACCCGCGGGCTGCCCCCGCCGATGATGATCGGCGGATGGGGTTTGGACACCGGCTGGGGCGCGCCCGTGGCGTCGGCGATCCGGTAGTGCTCGCCGGTGACGCTCACCTTGCCCTCGGACCAGACGCCTTTGATGGCGGCGACGGCCTCGCGCAGCCGGTCGACCCGCCGCCCCGGGGGGTCGTAGGAAAGGCCGGACTCGTCGTAGTCGCTGCGCATCCAGCCCGCTCCGATGCCGAACTCCGTGCGCCCCTCGCTCACCAGGTCGAGCGTCGCCATCTCCTTGGCGAGGAACAGCGGATGGCGGTAGTCGTTCCCGAACACCAGCGAGCCCACCCGGAGCCGCTCGGTGGCCTCGGCCGCGACCGTCAGAGCGACGAGCGGCCCCCACTGGTCGCCCAGGTGGTCGGGCACGTACAGGGTCGAGTAGCCGAGCTCCTCGACCCGACGGGCCAGGTCCCGCCACGCCGGGCCGCTCGCGGCCCCGCTGGCCTGCACTGCAAAGCGGAAGGGATGCACGCCTCGGGAGGCTAGTTCAGCCTGCTCAAACGCTTTGCCAACGGGCCCGTCCTCGGTCAGTCTGGGGTGGTGACCCCCGCGCACTGGCACCCACGGAGCTGGCGGGAGCGGCCTGCCGCCCAGCAGCCCCCGTGGCCCGACGAGACCGAGGTGGACGGTGTCCTCAAGCACCTCTCGGCGCTCCCGCCCCTCGTGTTCGCGGGCGAGGCCCGACGGCTCACCCAGGCCCTCGGCCAGGCGGCGCGGGGCGAGGCCTTCGTCCTCCAGGCCGGAGACTGCGCCGAGTCGTTCGCCGACCTCAGCGCCGATTCCATCCGGGACAAGCTGAAGGTCATCCTCCAGATGGCGGTGGTCCTCACCTACGGCTCCGGAGTGCCCGTGGTCAAGGTGGGCCGCATGGCCGGGCAGTTCGCCAAGCCCCGCTCGCTGCCCACCGAGGACGTGGACGGGTTGGAGATCCCCTCGTTCCGGGGCCACATCGTCAACGACGAAGCACCCACGGCCGAAGCGCGGACCGCCGACCCGAGCCGCATGGTCGCCGCCTACCACCAGTCGGCGACGACGCTCAACCTCCTCCGGGCGTTCACCAAGGGCGGCTTCGCCGACCTCTCACAGGTCCACACCTGGAACCAGCAGTTCGTGGCGTCCAGCGCCCAGGGCCGTCGCTACGAGGCCGTCGCCGGCGAGATCGACCGGGCCCTGCGCTTCATGCGGGCGTGCGGCATCGATCTCGAGGCCGAGGCGACACTCCACCAGGTCGAGTTCTGGACCTGTCACGAGGCGCTGCTCCTGGGCTACGAGGAGGCTCTCACCCGGGAGGACTCGCTGACCGGGGACTGGTACGACTGCTCGGCCCACATGCTCTGGGTGGGCGACCGCACCCGCCAGCCCGACGGCGCCCACGTCGAGCTGCTGTCGGGGCTCCACAACCCCGTCGGCGTCAAGATCGGGCCCACCGCCGCCGTGGGCGACGTGCTCGAGCTGTGTGAGCGTCTCGACCCGGACCGCCAGCCCGGCCGGCTCACCCTCATCACCCGCCTGGGCGCGGCCAACGTCGGCCGGGCCCTGCCCCCCCTGCTGCGGGAGGTGGCCGCTGCCGGGCATCCCGTGTTGTGGGTGTGCGACCCGATGCACGGGAACACCTTCGTCAGTGACGGCGGACGCAAGACCCGCCGCTTCGACGACGTCATGGCCGAGATCCAGGGGTTCTTCGCCGCCCACCGGGCCCAGGGCACCTGGCCCGGTGGCGTCCACGTGGAGCTGACCGGCGACGACGTCACGGAGTGCCTGGGTGGCGCCGAGGAGATCCTCGAAGATCACCTCGACCTTCGCTACACCACCGCCTTCGATCCCCGCCTGAACGCCCGCCAGTCGCTCGATCTCGCCTACCGGGTGGCCGAGCTGCTGCGGACCTGACGGGCCGTCGGGCGCCGGCGAAAAAGGGCAATCGGCGTCGCGGGCAGGAAATCCCGACCAGAGAACTAAACTTTCCACCCAGTGTCGCTCGCCCCTTCCTACGAGCTGTCCAATCTCGACGCCCTGGAGGCCGAGGCCGTCTTCATCTTCCGCGAGGTGGCGGCGGAGCTGGAGCGCCCGGTGCTCCTCTTCAGCGGGGGCAAGGACTCGGTCGTGCTCCTGCGTCTGGCCGAGAAGGCCTTCCGGCCCGGTCGGTTCCCCTTCCCCGTCATGCACGTCGACACGGGGCACAACTTCGACGAGGTCCTCGAGTTCCGCGACCGGCGCATGGCCGAGCTGGGCGAGCGCCTGCTGGTGGCCTCGGTGCAGGACTCGATCGATCAGGGACGAGTCGCCGACGAGGACGGTCCCAGGGCCTCCCGCAACCGGGCGCAGACGGTCACCCTCCTCGACGCCATCGCCGAGGGAGGATTCGACGCCTGCTTCGGGGGGGCCCGGCGCGACGAGGAGAAGGCCAGGGCCAAGGAGCGTGTCATCTCGGTCCGCGACGAGTTCGGCCAGTGGGACCCCAAGAACCAGCGCCCGGAGCTGTGGTCGCTCTACAACGCCCGCATTCGCCAGGGCGAGCACGTCCGGGTCTTCCCGCTGTCCAACTGGACGGAGCTCGACGTCTGGCAGTACATCGGGCGCGAGCAGCTCGAGGTGCCGCCGATCTACTTCGCCCACCGTCGAACCGTGTTCCCCCGCGACGGGATGCTGCTCGCCGTCGGGCCCTACGTGCAGCCGGCTCCCGGTGAGGAACCCTTCGAGACGATGGTCCGGTACCGGACCGTGGGGGACATGACCTGCACCGGCGCCGTGGAGTCGACCGCCGCGACGGTCGCCGACATCGTCGCCGAGGTGGCTGCCACGAGGCTGACCGAACGAGGTGCCACCCGGGCGGACGACCGGGTCTCGGAGGCCGCCATGGAGGATCGCAAGCGCGAGGGCTACTTCTGACATGCGAACCGACCTCCTGCGCCTGACCACCGCGGGCTCCGTGGACGACGGCAAGAGCACCCTGATCGGGCGCCTGCTGTACGACGCCAAGTCGCTGTTCGAGGACCAGATCGAAGCCGTCGAGCGCACCAGCACCCAGTGGGGCTTCGACTACGTCAACCTGGCCCTGCTCACCGACGGGCTGCGCGCCGAGCGGGAGCAGGGCATCACGATCGACGTCGCCTACCGCTATTTCGCCACACCTCGGCGCAAGTTCATCATCGCCGACACTCCGGGCCACGTGCAGTACACCCGCAACATGGTCACCGGTGCCTCGACTGCGGAGCTGGCGCTGATCCTGGTGGACGCCCGCAAGGGCCTCACCGAGCAGAGCCGCCGGCACGCGGTCGTGGCCAACCTCCTGCGCATCCCGCACATGGTGGTGTGCGTCAACAAGATGGACCTGGTCGACTGGGACCAGGCGGTGTTCGACGCCATCAAGGACGAGTTCCGGACCTTCGCCAGCCGCTTCGACGTCACCGACATCGTGTTCATACCCGCCTGTGCCCTCCACGGCGACAACGTCGTCGAGCGGTCGGCCAACATGGCCTGGTACCAGGGGACCCCCCTGCTCCATCACCTCGAAGAGGTGCACATCGCCTCTGACCGCAACCTCGTCGACGTGAGGTTTCCCGTCCAGTACGTCATCCGACCCCACAACGACGCCCACCACGACTACCGGGGCTACGCGGGCCAGCTGGCGGCTGGAGTTCTCCGCGTCGGCGACGAGGTCGTGATCCACCCGTCGGGTCTCGCCTCGACGGTCGCGGCCATCGACACCTATGACGGACCCGTCCACGAGGCGTTCCCACCGATGTCGGTCACGGTGCGGCTCGAGGACGACATCGACATCTCACGGGGCGACATGCTGTGCCGTCCCCACAACCAGCCGACGGTCGGCCAGGACCTCGACGCCATGGTGTGCTGGTTGACCGACCGCCCGCTCCAGCCCAACGGACGCTACGCCCTCAAGCACACCACCCGCACCGCTCGGGCCGTGGTGAAGGACCTCCGCTACCGCCTCGACATCAACACGCTTCATCGGGACGAGGAGTGCTCGGGCCTGGGACTCAACGAGATGGGCCGGCTCCACCTTCGGGTGACGGCGCCGCTGATGTTCGACGACTACCGCCGCGACCGGGCGACCGGCAGCTTCATCCTGGTCGACGAGACGACCAACGCCACCGCCGGGGCGGGGATGATCCTCGGCCCCGCCTGACCAGCTCCGCTCAGTCGAGGGCCGGCACGCGCGCCAGGTGGGCGCTGTCGTTGTAGCGCAGCAGCCGCCACCTGCCGTCCTCGCGCTCCCACTCGGTGATGGAGGTGTTGCGGGTGCGGAGGTCCAGCCGGATCGCATCGTCGGCGCCGAGGAACACCGCCAGCGAGGCGTTGACGACGCCCCCGTGACAGGCGGCGACGACGGTCTCGCCCTGGTGCCGGTCGGCCAACGACCTCAGGCTGACGTCGACCCGACGCTGGAAGCCGGACCAGCTCTCGCCGCCAGGCGACAGCGCCCGGTCCGGGTCGGCCGCGAAGTCAGGGGTCGGGTAGAGGCGGGCGAACTCCTGCCACGTCATGCCGTCGCACTCCCCCGGGTGCATCTCGCACAGGTCGCAGTCAACGCCGACCTCGAGGCCGCCCAGGGCCGGTGCGATGATCTTGGCCGTCTGGATGGCACGAGGAAGCACACTGGCGTACAGGGCGCCGGCGTGGCGCATCTCGCCGCTCGCCTCCCATCTGTCCCGCAGTGCCTCGGCCTGGGCGACGCCCAAGGCGGAAAGGCCGGTGCAGCCCAAATGACCGCCGATGACGCCGCGCGCGTTGCACTCGGCTTCGCCGTGCCGGACGAGCACCAGATGGGTGGACGGTTCGGGGACCGTCAATCGAGCTCCTGGACGAACTGCTCGAGCTGGCGCAGGTTCCGGCACTCGAAGGTGCCGTCGCAGTGGGCGGCGTACTCGGAGAGGATGGAGTCGCCGGTATCCCAGTAGGAGCGGGGCTCCGGATCGAGCCAGTACACGTGTCGGGCGCGGCGCCGAATCTCCTTCAGCACCCATGACTGGGAGGCGTGGTAGTTGTTGCGGGCATCCCCCAGCAGGATCACGCTGGTCTTGGGAGAGACCTCCCGGCCCCATCGCTCCCAGAACGTCTCGAATGCATGCCCGTAGTCGGAGTGGCCGTCCACCCAGATCACGTCGGCCTCGGTGTTCACCCGATGGACCGCCTCGGTGATGTCCTCGACCCCCTCGAAGAACCCGGTGACCTCGTCGATCCCGTCGATGAACACGAAGCTGCGGACTCGCGAGAACTGGGAGCTGATGGCATGGGTGAGCTGCAACGTGAAGCGGGCGAAGGCGGCGACAGACCCCGAGATGTCGGCGATCACGAAGATCTCGGGCTTCGCCGGTCGCGGATAGCGGAACTTGGGCTCTGCCGGCACCCCGCCGTAGGACAGCGAGTGGCGCATGGTGTTGCGGAAATCGAGCGGCCCCTTGCGACCGTGGCGCCGCTTGCGCGCCAGCCGCACCGCCAGCTTTCTCGTGAGCGGATGGATGGCGCGGCGAAGCGCCATCATCTCGTCGCGCGAGGCGTGCATGAAGTCGACATCCTCCGGGAGCGGCTTGCGGAGGGTCTTCGCCACCGCCTCGGCGCCCCGGTCGGCAACCAGGCGGCGACGGATCTCGGCCTCGACCTCCTTGCGGAGCCGATCGATGCGCGACTCGTACTCGTCCCTGGCCAGCCTCTGCTCGAGCGGGGTCAGCCCGCCCGACGCCTCCTGGGCACCCTCCATCAGGCGAGCGAGGACGGCGTCGAGGTCGAGCTTTCGCAGCGTGCGGTAGAGGTAGTACGTCCCGCCCACGGGCCGGCCCGGCTCCATGCCCGAGAACCGGGTGACGGCCTGACGGGCCACGGCAGAGAGCACGGCCTCGTCGGCGTCCATGAGCGCCCGGTAGAGCAGCTCGGCCAGCTGCTCGGGGCTCATGGCGTCCATGGCCCCACCACGTGTCATCGGTCCGTCCTCGGCCGGAGCACGGCGACCGTGGCCGTTGCCGTCGCCGTCGTCGGGTTCGATGTCGTACTCGGGGCCGCGGAGCGAGAAGTACACCTCGAAGGCGGTCTCGAACGCCTTCCAGTGGGCGTTGCTCTTCACCAGCGTCGCACCCAGCGCGTACTTGAAGGCCTCCCGGTCCTCGATCGGGATGTGACGCACCGCCTCGGTCGCGTCCAGGTTCTCGGTCAGCGAGACCGGCAGCCCGGCCGCCCGAAGCTCGGAGATGAATCCGGCGAGGAGATCGAGCACGTCGCCGGGGTCAGGCGCCCTCGGCGACCGAGAGCTCCTTGGTCGCCTTCTCGATGTCGGTGCGGTACTTCAGCAGGATGTGGAGCGTGTCGCGGGCCTGCTCGGCGCCGATCGAATCGGCCCCGAGGAGCACGAGGGTCCTGGCCCAGTCCAGCGTCTCGGAGACCGATGGGTGCTTCTTGAGCTCGAGGCTGCGCAGCGAGCGGACGATGCGAACGATCTGGTCGGCCAGATGATCGGAGATCTCCGGCACCCGGGTCAGCACGATCGCCTTCTCCCGCTCGAGCTCGGGGTAGTCGATATGGAGGTAGAGGCATCGCCGCTTGAGCGCCTCGGAGAGCTCGCGGGTGTTGTTCGAGGTCAGGAAGACGAGAGGCAGCTGGGTGGCCGACACCGTGCCCAGCTCGGGGATGGAGACCTGGTAGTCGGACAGGACCTCGAGGAGCAGGGCCTCGGTCTCCACCTCGACCCGGTCGACCTCGTCGAGCAGCAGCACGACCGGCTCGGTCGCCCGGATCGCCTCGAG
>JBPYEZ010000129.1:0-27771 GCA_051984395.1 Acidimicrobiales bacterium
CCCGACATCAACATCCTCCTCGGCCAGGGCGACAACGTGATGCGGGTGCTGCTGGCCCGCCAGTCCGACATCTCCGACCTCATCCACGGGCTGTACCGCTACACGTTCAAGTTCGCCAAGGTGCAGAACCCCACCGGCGAGCACCTGGGCGATGGGAGCGGGTTCGCCTACTTCAAGATCTTCACCAGCTTCAGCGACATCGACAAGCTGGTCTGCGGCCTGGTGGCCCCCGCCGGTGCGCCGCCCCAGATCCAGCAGAGCCTGGCTCCTCTCCAGGCCGCCCTCGGGCCGCAGTTCGACTGCTCTCCGGGCAACAGCGCCGCCGGCGCGACGGGGGCGCCCGCCTCGCCGTCGGCGGTCGCCGACCAGATGGCCACCTCAGCCCTCTCCGGCCTGGGACAGCCGCAGGTGCCTCAGCGGACCAACGCGGGTAGCGTGATCAACGGAGTGCTGGGGCGATGACTGCGCCGGAGTGTGCGTTGGCGACCATCGGACCGCCCGGGTCAGGGCTTCGACGTGGTCGACGTCGACGATGTGGTCGATGTCGACGACGTGGTCGAGGTGGTCGGCCGGGTGGTCGTGGTCGCAGGGGGCGGTGAGGTGGTCGGCGGCGGGGCCGTCACGGCCGGCGTCGTCACGATCGGTCGTTGTGGCTGACTCGTCGAGGTGACCGGCGCCGTCAACGGTGTGTTCGTCGCAGCCGGGGAGGTCACCGTCGTCGTCGGAGCGGGTGGCGTCGACGTGGTGGGGATCGTCTCGCTCGAGGTGGGGCTCGGCGTCGTCGGCGGTGCAGTGGGAGGCGCTTGCTCGGTGACCGGGGGCGAGGTCACCTGTCGAACCTGCTGGCTCCGGTGAGGAGATGACGAGAGAAGGACGGTCAGTGTGATGGCGATTGTCCCCAAGACGACGATCCCGCCCAGCCCCAGCCCGAGACCGACGCGCGGCTCTCCGATCGCGCCCGTGAACGCCGAGAGGACCGCTCGGGACCGCGACGCCGGGCGTCCCAGCACGTGGTCGAGCGTGGGTGGACTCCCGAGCTCGCCCAGCACGGCGCGGGTATAGGCAAGGTCGTCTTCTTCGGCGCCGAACACCAGCGCGGCTTCGTGGCCGACCTCCGGCGCGTCGTCCGGGCCGAACACCAGCGCGGCCTCGTGGCCGACCCCCGGCGCGTCGTCCGGGCCGAACACCAGCGCGGCTTCGTGGTCGACCTCCGACGCGGCTATGGGACCGACCTCCGGCGCCTCGTCCGGGCCGAACACCAGCGCGGCTTCGTTGCCGATCGCCGGTGTCGCTTCGGGGCGGTCGGCCGGCGCGAGTTCGGTGTCGACCTCCGGCGCGGCGCCGATGCGGCGAGCCGGGAGTGACCGCAGGACGTCCATCGCGTGTTCGTGGCGCTCGACCGCCCGTCGCTCGCCCCGCTTCGACGACCAGGTCAGCTGAGAGGCCAGGATCACGACCACGAACAGGGCCGTGACGACGAGCAGGATGGCCATTCCCGTTCGCCCCCTTTCCCCTCACGCGGTCACCGACCCTCGTCAGGAGGTACTCGCCCTGGGCTTACGGACACCATTCAAGCCAATCTCTGGCCCGTTCGCTCGTCGGGCCTCCCGGGCTGGCCGGACGAAGGTGTCCCGGAGGTGCTTCAGGCTCCGGCGGCGGCGCGGAACGCCTGGACCACCTCGGGCAGGACGTCGTCGGCCTCGGCGGCCGAGCGGGGCAGCTTGCCGCCGAGCGCGAAGTCGGTGATGCCGGCCTCGTAGTCCTTGGGGACCTGATCCATGGCCCGGTCGAGGTCGAGCTTTCCGCCCGGTCCTTTGGTCAGGAGCACGCTGCCCTGCACTCGGAGCGCACTCGGGTCCCGTCCGAGCGCGGCGAGGGACTCGCGCAGTCGCGGCAGCGCGGCTGCCGGATCGATGATCTCCTCACCCCAGGGGATCCAGCCGGTCGCGAACCGGGCGATGCGGTCGAGCACCCGCCGGTTGAGCGTTCCGCTGACCCAGATCGGCACCCCCGCCGGCTCGACGGGGTGGGGAAAGCTGTGGACGGGTCCCGAGCGCACCGCGTCCGTCGAGCAGTAGGCCGGACTGTCGCGCCACAGCGTCTGGCACACCGTGAGGCACTCGTCGAGCAGACGACCACGATCCTCGAATCGAAGACCAGAGGCGTCGTACTCCTCACGCTGCCAGCCGACGCCCACGCCGAGGTCGAGTCGACCGCCGGACAACACATCGAGGGTCGCCGCCGACTTCGCCAGCACCGCCGGGCGCCGCAGCGCCGCCTGGAGGATGGCCGTGCCGAGTCGCACCCGGGTCGTTCGGCCCGCGAGGAGGGCCAGCAGCGTCATCGGCTCGAGCCAGTACCCGTCGGGCCCGGTCGGCTGTCGTCCGCCCGACATGCCCCCGAGCTCCGGGCGACCGTACTGCTCGAGGTGCTCGCCGAACACGACGTGGTCCGCGACCTGGACGCGATCGATCCCGGCGCGGTCCGTTGCGACGGCGAGGTCGACCAGGGCGGACCAGTCGTGGCGCGGCGCGGCGGAGAAGTTGCTGAGGCGGAGAGCGAGGCGAGGACTTCCGCTCGAGGCCGTCGGCGACACGAGCCGACAATAGACCCCGTCCGATCTCTCGACCGGATGGCCAGCGGGCCTAACGCACCACGCAGCTCGGATTGGGGGCTCCGCCGCCCCCCGGGAAGGCCTTGGCCATCGCGTCGGCGATCATCTGAGAGCGGGCCGCGTAGCCCTGGCTGGTGAAGTGGATGCCGTCGGAGATGAACCAGCCGTCGTTGACCACCGACGCCCAGTCGAAGATCCGCATGTTGGGATACTTGGCGCACGCCTTCACCAGGGCGTTGTCCCAGTCGGCCATGTTGTTCTCGGCGTACGGTCCGCTTCCGACCATGGACTTCACGTTGACCCACAGGACCGGCATGGAGCCGACGTCCGCCATCATCCTGTCGACACGCTCCGGCAGACCGACCGACGAGCCAACAGCGACGTCGGCTGCCTCGTTCGTGCCGAGGGCGAAAACCCAGCATCCGTGGTAGCCCTGCCCGACCAGGCGCTTGGCGATGTCGTCTGCGTTGGGCTCGTTCTTGTACCGCTCGACGACGGATCTGGCCCCGGAGATCTCCGGGTCGAAGGAGGTGACACCCACCCGCGCGTACTGGGCGTCGATGCGTTGGGCCGGATCCGGAAGGTAGTCGGCCGAGGTGAGACCGTCCGACGTGGAGTCACCGATGTGCACGACGGAGCGACAGGAGGTGGTCGTCGCCAGTGTGGTCGGGGGTGGCACTGGTGCTGTCGTCACCGGGACCGCGGCAGTGTGGCGGGGAGGTCTGATCGCACGCTTGGCGCCCCCTGACGACCCAGGCAACACGCTGGCGACGGTGACCCCGACGAGGGCGGACACGGCGACGCCCGTCGCCACCACGACCAACCATCGTCTCGGGAACCTGACCGGTCGCCATTCACCCAGTCTGATCCGAGTGACCAGTCGGCCCAGCGCGCCTTGACGGATCGGCTTCTCGACGAAGGTCCACGATAGTGCCGACAGGCCGACGATCGCGACGACCTGAAAGACGGCTCGCAACGGGTCGACCCCGCTCTCCGACATCGGGGTGGTCAGCGTGATCACCGGGAACTGCCACAGATAGATGGCATAGGAGCGGACGCCGAGCCACCGCAGCGGCTCCCGACCCAGCGCATGCCCCAACCGTGCGGCGGGGTGGACCAGGGCGCTGATCGTCAGCATGGTGGCGACCGACAGCAACACCATCCCACCCCGGTACAGGAAGGGTGAGTACTGCGTCGTGAGCCAGATCAGCAGGGCGATGATGATCAGCCCCGCCGTTCCCGCGCCGTCGAGGAGCCGACGGGCGACCGGGGTCGCCCCGAGGGTCAGTCGCCGGCTCGGCCACACCATGGCGAGGGCGGCGCCGAAGAGCAGGGCGAACGCCCGGGTGTCGGTGCCGTCGTACACGCGGGTCGGATCGACTCCGGGCTGATAGAGCAGCGCCATGGCCAGGGCGGAGATCCCGGCGGCTGCCAGCGTGACACCGGCCAGACGGACGTGTCCGGTGACGGGGGAGCGGCGCTCCCGGACGTAGCGCAGGCCGAGCCACAGCAGCCACGGCCAGAGGAGGTAGAACTGCTCCTCGATGGCCAGGGACCAGAGGTGGCCGAGCGGCGAGGGCGGGCCGAAGCGGGCGAAGTACGAGAGGTGTTGGGAGACGTCGAACCAGTTGCTCACGTAGAGCGAGGCGGCGCCGACCGCGCTCCACAGCGACGACAGCTGTGAGCGGTCGACGAGCGCGACCCATACGACGACGACGACCAACATCACGAAGAGGGCCGGCAGGAGCCGGCGGGCCCGTCGCACCCAGAAGTCGCCGAGGGCCAGCCGGCCCGCCCCGTCCCACTGGGCGAGCAACAGGTCCGTGATCAAGTAGCCGCTCAGGGTGAAGAAGACGCCGACTCCGAGCAGCCCGGCCGGCGCCCATCCCAGTCCGAGGTGGTAGGCGACGACGGCGAACACGGCGATCGCCCGGAGGCCGTCCAGGCCGGGCATGTAGCGCTGGCCGCCGTGCAGCGGTGCCGGCGCCGCGGTGCTCGCGGGAGGCGTCCGCGAGGGAGCCTCTGTCGGGGGAGCCGTCGTGGCCGGAGCGGGCGGTTGCGCCGGCTCCACGCTCGTCTCGTGGGTCCGAGCGATGCGCTCGAGCACGGACAGTGCCACGGCGGACCTCGACTCGGCCCGAATCGGCGCCGCGCTCGCCTCCGAACGGTCCGGAGTCTCCTGCTGCGGGTTCTCCTCTCGAGCCTGAGAGATTCGTTGGAGTCCGGTCAGCGCACCGGCGTGGTTCGACGATCGCGGTGGGCGCGGTCCCAGCACGAGGGCGTCACCCGCCCGGCCGGCGGCGCGGGCGAGGACCGAGGCGCCCCGCCCCGCCTTGCCGTTGGGGGTCGCCGGCTGTTGGGAGCCGCTACCGGCCGACGGGCCCCCGTTCTCGTCTGGCTGGACTCCCAGGCCCAGCCACTCCCACCAGCGCAAGTCCTGCCCACCTCCAGGATGGCCGTTTCGCTCGCCCTCGTGCGCCGCTGGGCGGCCGGGAAGTCGGACGCGCCGAAGTAGTCGAGGTCGCGGGGCCTGAGGCGCCCCGTGTTCGTCCAACTCCGTGGCGCGAAGACGCGACAACGCACAAACTCCCCCGCCACCCGCGAAAGCGACATACTAGGCGCATCGAGGCAGGTCGGCGACACGGCGGGGAGCGACTTCCACGCCTGGTTCCGCATGCCGTCGATGGCGTGGCGGACGCGTGGGCGAGGCCGTCGCGCGCAGGAGGCTCGAGCGGCGCCGGCGCAGTCGGATCATGACCTGGCAGGTAATCGACCTGCGACAGATCGAGTCGCAGACTCGACGTCGTGACCATCGATCGACTTCGTGACGACAACCGGGTGCTGCGAGTGGTCCTGCCGCTGGACACGGCCGCGTCCGGCGTGTTCGTGCTCCTCGCCCTGGCGGCCGTGCCCGCGCTGACCCTGCTGGATCTGTCTGCCGACGTCGTGCGGCTGGTCGGGCTGGGCTTCATCGCCTACGCCCTGGCCCTGGCGGCCATGGGCGCGGTCACGGCGGCGACCCTGATCTCCTCGATGGCTCGAGGCCGATACGACCTCCCGGAGCGCCTCTGGCTGCCGCTGCCTCCTGCGGCCCAGCCCTTTCCAGGAGGACGAACCGACACCTCGGACGATGAAACGGTGCCACCGCCGGCGGTGGGCAGCCACCGACCGGCTCCGGACGAGTTGCGTGCCCCGGTCGAGTCGGTGGCGCCGTAAGCTCTCGGGTCTCCGCTACCGGAGCCGGTACCAGGAGGCGGGACGACGAGCGAGTTGGGGAAGGGGCCTGTGGGGTGACGACGGCGAACCACCGGGAAGGTGGGGTTGGCGGCGGACCGACGCCGGCGGCCGCGTCGGGGGCGGCGCCGGGCCGGGAGCGGCTGGCGGGTCGCAGGGTGCTGATCCTCGGAGGAGGACAGCAGGACCACGGGCTCGCGGATCCGCCGATCGGCAACGGGCGGGCGATGGCCGTGCTGTTCGCCCGCGAGGGGGCAGCCGTGGCCGTCGCCGACATCGACCGCAGCAGCGCCGAGCGCACAGCCGAGCTCGTCCGGTCCGAGGGCACGGCGGCAGTGGTGGTGGGCGACGCCGCCGACGACGCAGCGGTGGCTTCGATGTTCAGAGATGCCCGCGAGACCCTCGGCGGGCTCGACGGCGTCGTGCTCAACGTCGGCGTCGGCGCCGGCCTGTTCCTCCGGGGCACGACCGTGGACGACTGGGACCGGGTGATGGCGGTCAACCTCCGCTCCCAGTTCCTCGGCTGCAAGCAGGCCCTCGACACCATGACCGGGGGAGCGGTCGTCCTGGTCGGGTCGGTGGCGGCCCGAGAGGTACTGCCGTTTCCGGCCTACGGCGCATCCAAGGCGGCGCTGGAGTCGCTCTGCCGCCAGGCTGCGGTCGAAGGCGCGCCTGCGATCCGCTTCAACCTCGTGCATCCCGGCCTGATCGACACACCCCTCGGTCGGCAGGCGTCCCAGCTCAGCGCCCGGCGTGAGCAGGTACGGATCCCGGCTCGGCGCCAGGGCACGGCATGGGAGGTCGCCTACACCGCCCTGTTCCTGCTGGGCGAGGAGTCCTCCTACATCACCGGCCAGAGCGTCATCGTCGACGGCGGCCTGACGATCGCGCCCCGAGGCTGACGGCGCGGTCCCCAGCCCGACGACGCGAGGTCAGCCGATGCGCACGGGTAGCCGACGGGGCCCGCGCACCTGGCCGCCGGCCCAGATCACGGCGTCGGGGTCGGCGAGCTCGAAGGTGGGGAACGCCTGCAGCCACGCCTCGAGCGCGACCCGCAGCTCCATGCGTGCCAGGTGGGAGCCGACGCAACGGTGGATGCCCAGCCCGAAGGCGGCGTGTCGATTGATCTGTCGATCGATGACCACCTCGTCGGCGGCCTCGAAGGCTTCGGGGTCGCGGTTGGCCGCCGGGAACGAGAGGAGAACCCAGTCGTCGGCCTTCATGGGACAGCCGTGCCATTCCATGTCGTGCTTGACCAGCCTGGCCATCGTGACCGGGGCGTAGGCCCGCAGGAGCTCCTCCATCGCCGTCGGGAGGAGCTGCGGCTCCGAGACGAGTCGCTGGCGGTGCTCGGCGTGCCCGGCCAGGTGCCAGAGGGAGGCGCCGATCGCGCTCCAGGTGGTGTCGATGCCGGCGAGCAGGAGGAGGGCGATCGTGCCGGCCACGTGGGTGATGTCGATGCGCTGGCCTTCCATCTCGGCCTGGAGGAGATAGGTGGTGAGGTCGTCACGAGGGTGGGCGATGTGGTCCTCCACCTGGACATTGAGGTATCCGAACAACGCCTGCATCCCGGCGATCCGCTCCTCCAGGGGCGCCGTGACGTCCTCGAGAACGTGGTCGACGAACCCCCGAAACAGGTCGGCGTCCTCGGTCGGGAACCCGAGCATCGTGGCGATCACCCGGATGGGAATGTGCTGGGCGTAGTCCTCGGCGGCGTCGACGATCCCCTTGCCCCGGAGCCCGGCGATCAGCTCCTCGCAGTAGGTGCGCGTGATGGGCTCGAGACGAGCGATGGCCTTCGGGGCGAAGGCGGGGAGCAGGAGACGTCGGGCGCCCTGGTGGAAGGGCGGATCCGACGAGATCGGCGGCGCGATGCCTCGGGGCGACAGGTCCGGCGGCCGGTGGCCGGTCACCACGACGCTGCGGGACGTGAAGCTCTCGGTGTCGTAGGCGACGGCCGCCACGTCGTCGTGGCGGGTCGGCAGCCACACGCCGCCGTAGCGGTCGGAGTGCGCGATGGGACAGCCCTGCCGCAGCTCGTCCCAGATGGGATAGGGGTCGGCGGCCCAGGCCTCGTCGGTGTGGTCGAAGTCCTTCGCCCAGTCCTCGACGGGTGGATTGCGGGTCATCAGCCTTCCTCTCTCTGACACGGACGTCTGAGCAGAACGGCCAGGGACTGGCGGAACACATAACCCGGATTTCCTCGATATCGCAAGCAGGCGCCGGCGACGCCGGGACGCTGGGGAGCAACGGCTCGATCGTCGCCTTTCGCCGCCCGACCGCCTGACCGCCCGTCGGGTCAAAGGGGGTCTCGACCCTAATAATTTGACGCTCGAACCAAGCGAACTAGGGTGTCGTCATGTCCGGGCCTGGTGAGCGGGGGTCTCGCGCCGGCTGGCAGCTGCTCGTCCAGGCGGTGAAGGACCAGCGCAGCTGGGTCGCGCTCGGTGTCACGGCCGGCCTGTTCTGGACGGCGGCCAAGGTGGCGGTGCCCACGCTCGCCCAGCTCGCCATCGACCACGGCATCATCGGCAAGAACCAGAAGGCCCTGCTGGGGTGGTCGCTCACCATCCTGGCCGTCGGCGTCGTGTCGGCGGTGTGCACCGGCCTCCGCCGGTACTACGCGTTCGGCATCTCGTACCGGGCCGAGACCGATCTCCGGGACCGGCTGTTCGCCCATCTCCAGCGGCTCCATTTCGCCTTCCACGACCATGCGCAGACGGGGCAGCTCATGGCCCGAGCCGCCACTGACCTGCTCCAGGTGCAGAGCTTTCTCACCCTCATTCCGATCACGATCGGCAACGCCCTCACCGTGGTGGCCGTCGTCACCATCCTCTTCGTCAGCAACGCTGGGCTCGCGGCGCTCGCCCTCGCCGCCCTCCCGCTCATCAACCTGGTGGCCAAGCGGTTCGCCAGCCGCATTCATCCCGTCTCGTTGGAGCTGCAGCAGCAGCTGGCCGGGGTGGCCAGCGTGGTGGAGGAGACGGTCGTGGGCGTGCGCGTGGTGAAGGGCTTCGGGGCCGAGCGCATCCAGGCCGACAAGCTGCAGTCGTGGGTGGGTCGGGTGTTCGATCGCGCCGTGCTGCTCGGGCGCCTGCGGGCATCGTTCATGCCGCTGCTCGACTTCCTGCCCGCCATGGGGCTGGTGGCGGTGCTGTGGTACGGGGGCCACGAGGTGCTCAGCGGTCACCTGACGGTCGGCGAGCTCGTGGCCTTCATGACCTACATCCTCATGCTCATCTCGCCGCTGCGCATGCTCGGAACGGTCATCGCCATGGCCCAGCGGGCTGTGGCCTCCGCCAGTCGAATCGACGAGATCCTCGCCACCCACCCCGCCATCGTCGACAGCGTCAGGGGTCAGACGCTGCCCGCGGGCCGCGGCGAGCTGCGCTTCGATCAGGTCACCTTCGCCTATCTCCCGCCTGATGGGAGTGAGCCACCCACCGGCACCGCGACCGTGCTCGACCGGCTCGACCTGACCATCCACCCCGGGGAGGCCGTGGCCCTCGTCGGGCCGACCGGCTCCGGCAAGAGCACCGTCGCCAAGCTCATCCCTCGTTTCTACGAGCCCGTGGGCGGCCGCATCACGATCGATGGTGTCAGCGTGCACGATCTGCGCCTGCGGGACCTGCGCCGATCCGTCGGGATCGTCTTCGAGGACACGTTCCTCTTCAGCGACACCATCCGCAACAACATCGCCTTCGCCGATCCCGACTCTCCGCGTGAGGTGGTCGAGTGGGCGGCGCGCCGCGCCGGGGTGCACGACTTCATCATCGATCTGCCGGAGGGCTATGACACCGTCGTCGGTGAACAGGGCTTCTCTCTGTCCGGCGGTCAGCGTCAGCGGGTGGCTCTGGCTCGGGCCATCCTCGCCGATCCCCGCATCCTCATCCTGGACGATGCCACGTCGTCGGTCGACCCGACCAAGGAGCACGAGATCCGAGCGGCACTGGCCCAGGTCATGAAGGGCCGCACCTGCATCGTCATCGCCCATCGCCCGGCGACCGTCGCCCTGGCCGACCGCGTGGTGCTGCTCGACGGGGGACGGGTGGTCGCCGAGGGCACCCACGCCCACCTTCTGGCGACCGACGACCGCTACCGGAGGCTCCTCGCCCAACAGGGCGACGAGGAGGCCCTGGTCGGATGATGCAGCTCCGATCGGCGGCGGTGAGCGACCAGGAGAAGCTGTCGGGCCGACAGGCGCGCCAGGTCCTTCGACGGTCGGCGCGGATGCTTCGCCCCTACCGACGACAGGTGCTCATCGCGCTCGTCGTGCTCCTCGTCTACACCCTGGCCATGCTCGCCGGCCCGTTGATGGTGCGGCTCGGTATCGACCACGGCCTGCGCCGGCACGACGGTGCCTTCCTCGATGCCGTGGTGGTCGGGTTCCTGGTCGCGGCGGTCGTGGCGGTGGTGTCCGGCCGCTCCCAGATCCGGCTCATCACCCAGGTCGGCGAGAGCTTTCTGCGCGACCTGCGCGTGCGGGTGTTCGACCACCTCCAGGCCATGGGGATGACCTTCTTCGACACCCAGCCGGCCGGGAAGCTCGTCTCCCGGATGACCTCGGACGTGGACGCGCTCCAGACCCTCGTGCAGCAGGGCCTGGTGATGTTCATCCAGAACGGGCTGCTCTTCGTGGCCACCGTGGTCGTGTTGGTGATCCTCTCGCCGGCGCTGGCGGCGATCTGTCTGGTGTCGATGCCCGTCGTGGTGGTGGCCAGCATTCGCTTTCGCCGAGATTCGAACGCCGCCTACCTCACGGTGCGCGATCGGGTCGGCCAGACGCTCTCCACTCTGCAGGAGAACCTGTCCGGGATGCGAGTGGTCCAGGCGTTCGCGAGAGAGGAAGCCCAGAACGAGGTCTTCGTCAGCCACAACCACACCCAGCTCGACGCCAACCTTCATGCCGTACGCATCTCGGCCCGGTACTTTCCCGTCGTCGAGCTTGCCGGCATCGGCACCATGGCGATCATCGTCGGTGCCGGCGGCGTGCTCGTCCACGACGACCTGATATCCGTCGGAACGGTTGCCGCCTTCGCTCTCTACCTGGTCAACCTGTTCGAGCCCATCCAGCAGCTGAGCCAGCTGTTCAACACGGTCCAGCAGGCGGGGGCGGCGCTCAAGAAGCTCTTCGACCTCCTCGACATCCCGTCGGACCTCACCGAGCGGGTGGCCGCCGTCGACCTGCCTGCGGCCGGGGACCTCGTGGTCGACGGCGTCGGGTTCGGCTATGGCGGTCGCGCCGGGGTGCTGGACGATGTCAGCCTCACTGTGCGGCAGGGTGAGCGCCTGGCGCTCGTCGGACCGACGGGGGCCGGCAAGTCCACCCTGGCCAAGCTCATGGCCCGGATGTACGACCCCGACGAGGGCCGCATCACCTATGCGGGTGTCGACCTGGCCGACGCCACCTTCTCGTCGTTGCGAGAGCGCATCGTCGTGGTGCCCCAGGAAGGCTTCCTCTTCGACGGCAGCGTGCTCGACAACGTGGCCATCGGCCGGCGGGGGGCGAGCGAGCACGAGGTACGCCAGGCGCTCCGCCTCATCGGCGTCGAGGATCGCTTCCTCGCCATGCCCGACGGCCTGTCGACCCCGGTGCGCGAGCGAGGATCGAGGCTGTCCGCCGGCGAGCGGCAGCTGGTGTCACTGGCACGCGCCGCGCTGGCCAATCCTGCCGTGCTGGTGCTCGACGAGGCGACGTCGAGCCTCGATCCCGGCACCGAGGCCGAGGTGGAGCAGGCCATGGCCGGCTTGATGGAGGGGCGCACGGTCGTCGTCATCGCCCATCGGCTGTCGACGGCCGAGCGGGCGGACCGGGTCGCCGTCGTCGATCACGGCCGGCTGGTCGAGGAAGGCACCCACGACCAGCTGCTGGTCGAGCGGGGACGGTACGCGGACCTGTTCGCGTCGTGGGCGGGCCAGCACGACGGTCGCGACTCGAGCGAGCAGGGCGCGTCCGGCAAGCCCGACGACCTCACGGGGGACTCCGTCCTCAGCTCTTGAACGAGGCCGCCAGGTAGGCGTCCATGGCGTCATGCCACAGGCGAAGCCCCGCCATGGCCCTCTCCCGGTCCCGAGCCGCCAGGTGATCGGCGACCGCCTCCAGCCGGGCGCTGGCCTGGGCATCGGCCTCGCACAGCACGCGACGCCCCTTGTCCGTGAGCTCATGTGTGACGCGCCGACGATCGCCGTTGTCGGAGCGCCGCTTCACCAAGGCGCGGGCGACGAGGCCGTCGACGATCGCAGTCACGCTCGGTGGGCTGACCGCGAGCTTCGAGGCGAGGACCGACGCAACCGCCGATCCGTCTCCCAGCAGCACCAACACTCGATACTGCGGAAGCGAGAGGTCACTGCGGCCGAGGGCGATCTCCACGTGCTTGGCCAGCCGTGCCGCGGCGCGCCCCAACGGGACCGGCTGTGCCGCTTCAGGCGCCCTGGGCTTGCGATCACTCACCGACAACCAGCCTAACAGTTTGGCTCTCGAAACAAGAGGGACGCGGCTAGAACCGGCACTCACGCCCGCCGTCGCCGAAGGCGGCGATCACCTGGCCGAAGGCCTCGAGGGCGCCAGGCGTGGCCACGTCTGGAAGGGAGACGATGGCGGTCTGGACGCCGGCCTCTGCCAGCTCCCGATAGCGGCCGACCTGGTCCTCGACGGTGCCGGCGCCGAGTTGGTGACCGACCTCCTCGGGCGTGGCCGAGCGAGGGCGGTGCCGGTCGACGGCGGCGCGCAGCTCGCGGCTGGTCGGCGCCACGAGCGCGGTGGAGAGGTGGGTGACCTGGACGTCCACCGGATCCCGACCCGCCTCGTGGCAGTGGTCGGCGAGCACCGAGACCTTGTGGCGGACCGTGGCGGGATCTCCCATCAGGTTGCAGGCGTCGCCATAGGTGGCCGCCAGACGAAGCGTCGTCCGCTCGCCCGATCCGCCGACGAGGATGGGCAGGCGCTCCTGCAGCGGCCTCGGGTAGCACAGGGTCTCGGCCACGGTGACGAGGTTGCCGGCGAATGGCGGCGACCCCGGACCCCACATCAGCGGGAGCAGCTGCAGGGCGTCCTCGAGGAGCGCGTAGCGCTCGGCGAGCGGCGGGAACGTCCAGCCGTACAGACGGTGCTCGTGCTCCCACCAGGCGGCGCCCAGCCCACAGATCGTCCGCCCGCCGCTCAGCACGTCGAGCGTGGCGACGATCTTCGCCAGATGGGCGGGGTTGCGCAGGGTCACACCGGTGACGAGCGTGCCCAACCTGGCCGTCCGGGTCTGTGCGGCCAGCCAGGCCAGCGTCGTCCAGGCCTCGGGCAGGTCGCTCCACCGCGGGCCCACCTGGGGTATCTGCATCATGTGGTCCATCAGCCAGATGCTCGAGAAGCCGACCGACTCGGCGACGGCGACGATCTCGGCCAGCCACGGGGCCAATGGTGATGCGGGTGGCTGGCGGGCGAACGACGACAGCTGGAGCCCGAAGCCGAGGCCCACGGGAGCGCGCCGCTGGCGGGCAGCCGACGTAGGGGCGTCGACGAGCTCGGCGGGCACGATCTCGACCGGCTCGGCCCGGTGCACGCCGTCGAAACCCTCGGTGCCCAACAGCGCGGCGGACTCGTCCCGGGCGGCCAGCTGGGCAGTGAGGACCTTCGCCGGAACGGGATCGGTCCGCGACCGGTTTCGGGCCCGGCATGTCTCCGCCGGGGTGTCGAACACCACCGCGTGGCACGCCATCCCGTGACGGTGCGCCCGCTCGGCGTACCCGCGGCGGCGAGCCGGATCCAGGCCCAGGGTGTCGACGACCGTCAGCAAGTGCCGGTCCAGGCGGCGTTCGATGACGACATCGAGCACGTCGAAGGCGTCGGTGCCCGCCCGCTGGTCGTGCTCGCCGATCCCGACCAGGGCGCGCATCGCGTCCGACGAGACGACCTGCTCCGGACGGAACTGTTCGGCTGCCCACAGGGACTTGCCCGCGCCCGACGGCCCGACAAGCACGACCAGGCACCGGGCGGGAAGGCGCACGGTCTCAGTCTGGTCCAGCTCGACAGGGCCCCGGTGTAGCCTGACCACCACACCGAGCGACGCCTCCAGATGAGCCGGCCAGCGGGCCGGCTCGAGGGAGACCAGCCGGCCCGAGTTCGCCTCGACGGGAGGGAGAGATCACGTGCCCAAGGGGAGGGCCACCGCCCACCACAGCGACATCCCGGCGCTGCTGCTCCGTCTCGCTCTGGGGCCCATGCTGATCACGCACGGCTACAACAAGGTGAAGGGCTCGGGCGGACTGGAGGGGACGACGAAGTGGTTCGACGGGCTTGGGCTCAGGCCGGCGTGGGTGCACGCCCGCCTGGCCGCCGGCACCGAGATCGGCGCCGGGGCGCTCATCACCATCGGTGCGCTCAACCCCATCCCGGCCGCTGCGGTCATCGGCCTGATGACGACAGCAGCCGCCACCGACCACCGTGGAAAGGGCTTTTTCATCTTCAAGGGCGGATGGGAGTACGTCGCGGTGGTCGGCACGGCGGCGGCCGCCCTGGCGTCACTGGGCTACGGGCGCTTCTCCCTCGATCACCTGCGTGGCCGGCAGCGGACCGGCGTCGGCTGGGCGCTGGCTGCCGCCGCCCTCGGGATCGGGAACGCGGGCGCCCTGCTGGCCACCTCCTACCGACCGGAGGAGAAGAGGTAGGTCGTCCGCCGGGTCTCGCCGGGCGATCAACGGGCCCGCATCCGGGTGAGGATCTGCTGCTGGACGATCTCGATGAGGTTGCCCTGAGCGACGTTCACATCGACGAGGTGCATGCCCCACTGCGGCGTGAGGTCACCGGTGATGTCCTGCGCCCGTGGGCCCGGCGTCGGGTTGATGGTCAGAGAGAGATAGGAGAACCTGCCGTCGTCGACGCACTGGCTCGTGACCAGCCCCGGGAGCGAGACGTAGGGACTCGTGATCGGAGGGGGAGCGGCCGTGCCCGGCGCCCAGGCCAGGCTCGATCGCTGAGCCAGAGGACCATCGGTCGGGTTGATGTCGTACATGGTGAGCAGGGGGCCTGAGCCCCCGGACAGACTTGCGGGGTTGGTGCAGAGGTCCTGCATGCCGGGCCCGGTCGAGCGACCGAACAAGGAGTTGTCCGGCGGGGGGGACGTGGCCCGGAACGACGAGTAGCCGATCACGCAGTTGATCTGGGTCGCTGAGCGACACGCCCGGATGTTGGCGAACGTGCCGCCGACGTCACCTCCGACCGGGACCTGGATGGACCAGCCTGGCACGATGGCGGAGATCATCTCCCGACGGAGGGCGGGGTCGCGATCGATCATCTGCGACATGAGCTGGGTGAGGACACCGGATCCCTGCGAGTGCCCGAGCAGGATGAACGGACGGCCCTGGTTGAGATGTCCCAGGTAGTAGCGGAACGCGTCCTGGACGTCGTGGTACGCGAGGGCAGCACTCGCGTCACGGTTCGTCGGTGAGAAGAGAGACCGGAGGGTGGCCTGCCGGTAGAGCGGGGCGAACAGGTTGCACGAGGTGCCGAATGGTGCCGCCTGGGCGCGGGTCACCGAGATCTCGGCCGGGTGGGGCGCGTCGATGTCCTCGTTGGCGCCCGGTCCGGCATCGACCGTCGGGTAGACGTAGAAGCAGTCGACGCCCGCATGCCGAGCGCTGCTCTGGTGTCGCACCGTGAGCTTCCCGTCCGCCGCCACGGAGGTGACCGAGAGGTCGCCGGCGCAGACGTTCTGGGGAGCGGGAACGTCGGCGCGACAGAGCCAGTGCGCCGGGTTCGAGTATGTGGCGCTCTGGTAGCCGGCCTCGAAGGCCGGCGGCGACGGTCGCGATGCAGCCGACGACCGCGGCGCCCCGCCCGAGCACCCAGCCAGGACCAGCGCCATCATCCCAGCCACAGCGAGACGGCCAGGCCTGGGAGCCCGCATGCCACGGACGTTAACCGAGGTGGGTCTCAGCCTGATGGCAGGGGGGCGAGCAACGCCGCTACCGCCATCTCGATCAGGTTCGCCACGAACGTGGTCTCGTCCACCAGGGTCGCTCGGCCCTCCTCGAGCTCCTCGGCCCGCCGGGCCATGGAGACGAGGCTGAGCTCGGCCAGGCGCGCCGTGCGTTCCCGCCGCAGCGCCTCGGGGAGATGACTCAGGCAGCCCCCGATCCGGTCGAGGCACTCGCGGACCGGTGCCGCGACCCACGGAGCCGACAGGGTGCCCTCTCGTAGCAGGTCCACCCGGGCGAGCGTCTGGGCCAGGATCCGGAGGTAGTCGCGCCCATCCTCCGAGCCCAGCTTCTCGCTCAGGGGGATGACGAGGGCACCGGTCAGCACGTGCAGCTCGGCGGCGACGTCTCCGCTCGGGGCCCGATCGAGCTGCAGGCGGATCCCCCGCTGCACGTCGTCGCCGTGCTTGGCGAGGATGAGGTCGAGCAGGCCCTGGCGCGAGCCGAAGTGGTAGTGGAGTGCCGACTCGTTCCGCTGGCCGGCCAGGTCGTTGATGTCTCGAAGTTGCACCCGGTCGATCCCCTGCGACGCGAAGAGCCGCTCGCCCGCCCGGACCAGGCGGGCCCGCGTCGAGGTGCCGTCCCGGCTCACGTCCGATATTCTAATGGACAACGTTAGAATTGCCGGACGGCTGCCGGTGCGATCGGCTGGTGTGATCGGCCGGTGCGGTCGGCCGGCGCGACCGCGGAGGTGACGTCATGGGCGACGGCCCGGTGCTCCACGACCCCGCTACCTACGCCAGGGGCTTTCCGCACGAGTACTTCCGCGGCCTCCGGGCCAGCGCCCCGATCACCCACCACGACCATCCGACCTGGGAGCGCGGGTACTGGGCGGTCGTCCGCCACCCCGACGTTCTGCGGGTCTCACGCGACTCCGAGACCTTCCACAACGCCCCGCATCCCTTCCTCGACACCAGCGCCGGCGAGGAGGAGACGACCTCCGGGCTGTTGATCAGTCTCGACGGCACCGACCACCGCAACCTGCGCAAGCTCGTCAACCGTGGGTTCACGCCCCGCCGGGTGGCCGACCTCAGGGACAGGATTCGCGACCGTGTCGACGCCATGATCGACGGGCTCCGGGACCGCAAGGCGGCCGACCTGGTCACCGACCTGGCGCTGTGGCTGCCGCTGCACGTCATCGCCGACATGGTGGGGGTGCCGGAGGAGGACCGCCGCCAGGTGTTCGAGTGGACCGAGCGGACCTTCGGGTTCGACGAGACGGTGACCGAGGCGGAGCGGACCGAGGCGGCCATCGCCATGTTCACCTACGCCGAAGCCTTGTGCGCTGACCGCCAGGCCCACCCCCGCGACGACCTGATCAGCCTGCTGCTCGGGGCCGAGGTCGAGGGCGACCGCCTGACGCAGATGCAGATCAACCTGTTCTTCATGGTCCTGCAGAACGCAGGGAGCGAGACCACCCGCAACCTGATCACCTCCGGCGTCCTGGCCCTGCTCGAGCACCCGGAGCAGTTGTCGCGGCTCGAGCGCGACCTGTCCCTTCTGCCGGTCGCCATCGAGGAGCTGTTGCGCTATCTCACCCCGGTGATCCAGTTCACCCGCACGGCCGTGGTCGACACCGAGGTGGCGGGCCAGCGGCTCCGGGCGGGAGATCGAGTGGTCATGGTGTACTCGTCGGCAAATCGCGACGAGCGGGCCTTCAGCGATCCCGACGGCCTGGACATCACCCGGCAGCCCAACGAGCACGTTGCCTTCGGTGCCGGTGGCCCACACTTCTGCCTCGGGGCGAGCCTGGCCCGCCTGGAAGCCAAGGAGATGTTCGAGGCCATCCTCACTCGCTTTCAGGGCCTCGAGATCGACGGCCAAGCGGACCAGTTCCCCCGCGTCCACTCGACCATCATCGACGGCTTCGCCCACCTTCCCGTGACCTGGTCGGCGATTCGCTGAGCGTCCGCCCCGGCCGCCACCTCACTGCGACGGCCGGCACCGGGCAGGCTCGCAGCCGGTATCGGCCCGTGGCCAGGCGCTGAGGGGTGGCCTGGGGTACGACGACCCGGTCTGTACTATGGCCGCCGTACATGGCGGCGTACAGGACAAGGACGTGGCTGGGATCGCGCAGGGCCATGATCCTGGCGCTGTCGGCTGTCCTGCTCGGCGCGGCGGTGCTCAGCGGCTGCTCCTCCTCGGCCTCGTCGTCCTCCTCCACCACGTCGACGGCGAAGCCCAGCGGCGCCACGACGTACTACGTCTCGTTGGGCGACTCGTACGCCACCGGCGTCCAGCCGACGGCCTCGGGCAACGGGGTTTCGACCAACCAGGGCTATCCCGACGACCTGTACAACGACGTGCGTGCCAGCATGCCCGGTCTGCAGCTCGTGAAGCTGGGGTGCTCGGGCGAGACGACGACGACGGCGATCAAAGGGGGGATCTGTCACTACGCCGAGGGTTCGCAGCTGGCCGCGGCCACGGCCTTCATCCGTGCGAACAAGAGCTCAATCGCCTTCGTGACCGTCGAGCTCGGCGCCAACAACTTCGAGGCCTGCGTGGACAACGGCAACGTCGACGCCGGCTGCCTCCTCGACGAAGTGTCGACCGTGGAGACCGAGCTGCCGCAGATCTTCCAGCAGCTGCGCGACGCAGGTGGCCCGGATATGAAGATCGTGGCCATGAACCTCTTCGATCCGTTCCTCGCCGCGTGGCTCTCGGGGCCGTCGGGCCAGACGCTGGCCCAGCAGAGCGTCGAGGTCCTGAGAGAGTTCAACCAGACGCTGAGGTCCATCCATCGTGCCGCGGGGGCCAGGACCGCCAACGTGGCTGCGGCCTTCTCGACCTACGAGGACTTGTCGACCACGACTGACCTGCCTGGGCTCGGCACCGTCCCGGTCGCGGTGGCGAGGATCTGTCAGTGGACGTGGGCTTGCGCCGCCCCACCGCAGGGCCCCAACGAGCATCCCAACGCCGAGGGCTATCAGCAGATCGCCAACGCCTTCAAGCCCCTCGTGAGCTGAGTGCTCCGGTCAGGCGCGCCCTGCCATCGTCAGTACACCTCGGCCGTGACTGCGTACCACTGCTGCTCGTCGAGTAGGTCGAGCAGGCTCCCCAGCTCCACCGCCGTGCTGTCGTCGCGGCGAGCGGGGAGGCAGCGGCCCCGGAGGTCTGCGCTCAGGTCCACGACCTCCGCCGGATCTCGGCGCCACTCCTCGCCCTCGAGCACGTGCCAGAGCAGACGCCGGGTCGCCGCCCCGTCCAGGACCCACTCGTAGCTTCCCCACTCGAACTGACGGATCGGGCCGTCGATGGTGTGGGCGTGCCGAAGGGCGGCGAGCGTGGCGGCCGCATGACGACCTCCCCAGCTCACCTGAAAGCCGGCCCCGTCCAGTCCCCGCAGCTGCACGTGGTAGAGGTGGGCCGCGGCCTCGGTGGCGGCATCCGACGGAGGCGTCCGCAGCGGACGCGGCGAGCTGTCGGCGGGCGCGGGAGCGCCTGCCCGGGTGCGCTGCCCGGTCGTCGATCGGCCCTCACGCCCGGGGTCGGTGGACGATGCATCTCCTGCCGGCCTCGCGGTCGGGGCCTCCCGACCCGGCGGCGGCGTGCTGGTGCCGGTGCTGTCGGCGCGCCGCCGGCCGGGAGCGACGAGCGGCCGGTTGTGCCGCTCCCGGATCGACCGCATGGCCTCGGTGGCCTCGCGCATGCGCAGGGCGCCTTCGGCCTGGACCTCCGCCCGCAGACCCCGCAGCCGGTCAGGGTGGAACAGCTCGGCCAGTCGCCGATAGGCCGCTCGAGCCTCCGCCAGGGTGGCGTCCGAGGGGAGGCCGAGCACCTGGTAGGGATCCGATCCCACCGGCCGTCAGGCTACGGGCTGCAGGACCGGTTTGGCCAAATCCACCGTTCGCACCGACGGTCCTGCGGGCTTCGTCGGACCGCGTCGTGCCGGCTCGACCTCAGACGTCCTCAGCCTGCGGGGGGCCGGTACTCGATCGACTTCTTGCTGGCGGCGTCGAGCTCCTCCGGGGTCAGCAGCACGGTCGTCGATGCCTCGACGCCGCCGGCCGAGCTCACGGTGAGGGCCATCGCCGCCGCCGAGGCGTGGTCGGGAAGGTCGAGGATGACGACGACGTCGGTGTCGCCGAAGGCGAAGTAGAACTGCTCGACGCTCCCGCCGACGCTCTTGGCCGCAGCCTCGACAACCTTGCGGCGGGCGCTACCCCCCTTGTCGAGGAGGCCCTTGGCTCCGTCGGCCGTGTACACCGCCTCGATCAGGTACTTGGGCACGATGCTCCCCTTCCTCGTTCCCCATCGCGGTCTCCGCCGCGCCGGATGGCGCCGACGAGCGCAGCCTCGCGCCGTTGGTCGTCGGTCGCAAGGGCGCCGGTTGCGACGTCTCGGGGCGTTCGTGGCGCAGCCGGTCGGAGAGCTCGGCCCGAGCTACGGTGGGAGCATGCCCTCGGGAGCCGTGCTCGTGACCGGCGCCTCGAGCGGTATCGGCCGGGCCTGCGCGCTCCACATCGACGGGCTCGGCTACCGGGTCTTCGCGGGTGTTCGCACCCGGTCTGCCGCCGAGAGCCTCCGGCGGGCCGCCAGTGACCAGCTGGTGCCGGTCGAGCTGGACGTGACCGACGCCGGCGCCATCGATGCCGCCGTCGAGTCGATCGACACGGCCCTCGACGGCCGCGGGCTGATCGGGTTGGTCAACAACGCCGGCGTCGCCCACGGTGGTCCGATCGAGTACCTCCCGGTCGAGGAGTGGCGCACGCAGCTCGAGGTCAACGTGATCGGGCAGGTGGCGGTGACGAAGGCGATGATGCCACTGCTCCGTCGGGGCCATGGGAGGCTCGTGTTCATCGGCTCCATCGGTGGGCGGGTGGGCACGCCGCTGCTCAGCCCCTACGCGGCGTCCAAGTTCGCCCTCGAGGGCATCGCCGAGTCGCTCCGTCACGAGCTCCGGTCGCTGGGCCTGCGGGTCGTCCTCGTCGAGCCCGGCGCCGTGAAGACCGACATCTGGGACAAGGGCCGCCGCTACGCCGACGAGATGGAACGGGTCCTGCCGTCCGAGGCGACGCTGCTCTACGGTGAGGCCATCGCCGGCATGCGCCGGTCCATCGACCAGCAGGACCGGAGCGGCATCCCTCCCGAGCAGGTTGCCCATGTCGTGGCGCGTGCCCTGTTCTCCCGCCGCCCTCGGGCGCGGTACCTGGTGGGTCGCGACGCGCAGGCCGCAGGGGTGATCGCCAGGCTCCTCCCGGACTCGGCCAAGGACGCGATCGTGCGGGTGATCGGCGGGCTGCAGGCGCGGTAGGAGCCCGAGCCGTCCGGGCAGCGGGCAGGGGGGCTCCGGTAGTGTGCCGTGGCGACCGCAGGAGGTCGGGAATGCCCGAGCAGTCGGCCCAGGGGGGCCCGGAGATCACCGAGCTGCGACGCTCGAGTCGGGACCCTCAGCAGGTGGCGCACCGCCTGGAGTCCTGGCTGGTGCGGCGACTGCCCGCCGGCAGCGCTCCCCGCGTGCCCGAGGTCCACCCCACCGAGGCGACGGGGGTCTCGACCGAGACCCTGCTGTTCGAGGCCCGATGGACCGAGGACGGGCGCGAGCGATCGGAACAGCTCGTGGCGAGGGTTGCGCCCGACCAGGTCGATGTGCCGGTGTTCCCGACCTACGACATGGAGCGGCAGTTCCAGGTGATCCGCCTCGTCGGTGAGCACAGCTCGGTGCCGGTACCGCGGGTGTGGTGGCTCGAGCTCGACGCCAGCGCGCTCGGAACGCCGTTCTTCGTGATGGGGCGCGTCGAAGGACAGGTGCCCCCCGACGTCATGCCCTACAACTTCGGCGACAGCTGGCTCTTCGACGCCGCGCCGCCGGACCGCTCACGGCTGCAGCAGTCGATCGTCGAGGTGCTGGCCCAGCTCCACGGCATGGCGCGGCCGAAAGAGGTGTTCGCCTTCCTCCGCTACGAGCGGCCGGGCTCCACTGCTCTGCGACGTCATGTCGCCGATCGCGCCGCCTGGTACGAGTTCGCGGCTGCCGGGCTCCACTCACCGCTCATCGAACGGGGGCTGAGCTGGCTGGAGGAGCACCTCCCCGCCGACGAGGGACCGACGGTGCTGAGCTGGGGCGACGCTCGCATCGGCAACGTGCTGTTCGACGACTTCTCGCCGGTGGCCGTGCTCGACTGGGAGATGGCCGGGCTCGGGCCACGAGAGCTCGACGTGGCCTGGCTCGTCTACTCGCACCGGGCGTTCGAGGACCTCGCCGCCGAGTTCGCGCTCCCCGGGATGCCCGACTTCCTCCGGCGGGACGACGTGGTCACGGCGTACGAGTCGATCACCGGTCACCGCCTTCGCCATCTCGACTTCCACCTGACGTATGCGGCGGTGCAGTGGGCCATCGTGTTCCTCCGCACTGGTCTGCGCCAGGTGCACTTCGGTGAGATCGGGATGCCCGACGACGTGGACGATCTCCTGCGCAACGGAGCGTCCCTCGAACGCATGTTGGCCGGCACGTACTGGGAGTGAGATGCCTGTTCCCCTCGATGAGTTCCCGATCCACCAGACCCCGCTGTCGATGCAGTACGTGGACACGAGCGACCGAAACTTCTATGACCGGTGCTACCTCAACGCCCACGATCGGACGGGAGAGGTGTTCCTGATCAGCGGCCTCGGCGTGTACCCGAACCTCGGGGTGATCGATGCCTACGTCACCGTGCGTCGCGGGGACCGCCAATGGGCGGTTCGCTGCTCGGACGCCCTCGGCGATGACCGTCTCGAGCAGCGCGTGGGCCCGTACCGCATCGAGGTGCTGGAGCCGCTGCGCCGCCTGCGTCTGGTGTGCGACGCCGAGGAGCATGGCATCGCCTGCGACCTGACGTGGGAGGGATCCTTCCCGACGGTACAGGAGCAGCCCCACGTGATGCGCGCCGGGGGCACCCGAGCCACCATCCAGGCCTCGCGTTTCGCCCAGGTCGGCAGCTGGAGCGGTGTGCTCCGGGTCGGGGGAGACGAGCTGGCGGTCGACGGCGAGCGATGGGTCGGTGCGAGAGACCGGTCGTGGGGGATCCGTCCCGTGGGCGAGCCAGAACCTCCGGGACGAGCGGCCGCTGAGCCGATCGAGGGGTTCTGGTGGCTCTACGTCCCGCTCCGGTTCGACGACTTCGCCCTCATCGTGATCGTGCAGGAGCAGCCCGACGGCTACCGGACGCTCAACGACGCCACGCGGGTGTGGCCCGACGGGCGGTACGAGCAGCTGGGGTGGCCGGCGGTGGACATCGAGTACCGGTCTGGCACGCGTCACCCGGAGCGGGCCACGCTCGCCCTGCGAGAGCGGGACGGCAAGCCCTTGACGATCGAGGTCGACACGTTGGGGTTCGTGCCCCTTCACGTGGGCCCTGGGTACGGGGGCGATCCGGATTGGGGCCACGGGCAGTGGAGGGGGCGCGGTTGGATCGAGGGCGTGGTGTATGACCTCACCGACCCGGGCATCGTCGCTCGCACGCCGTTCGGTGTCGTCGACCACGTCGCCCGGGCCACGTGCAACGGCTCGGAGGGCTGGGGGCTGTTCGAGCACGGCACCCTCGGCCGCCACGATCCGTCGGGCTTTGCCGACTGGGGGTCCTTGGCACCCTGAGCGCGGCCTGGTGAGCGGCCGGCCCCCGTCCCCTCAGAGGAGGGCTGCACCCTCGGCCGCTCCGCCATCGCCGGCGCGGACCCAGCAGCTCCCGCACCTCGGACGCGTTTAGCGATCGGCACGTTTCTGTGTGAGAATCGGTGCGCGGGCGTTGAGGCCTCCCTTTTCGCGCCACCGACAGGGTGGTCGCATCGGAGGCCGAGAGAAGAGAAGGAAGTCATCATGGACCCTCGTGACGACGCAAGTGTCCCTGACGACCAGCCGGAACGCTCCGGACTTCGAGACTCAGCGCTGCAGGCGATGGCGGCAGCGGCTCGGCGGGCTCGTGCGGCCGCAGGGACCGGACCCCTGTCGACCGGGAAGGCGGGCCTCGTCAGATCACCGACAGTCGAAGGTGGAGTCTCCAGTCCGCCCCCGGTCGAAGGCGCACCGGGACGGGACACCTCCCGCGCCGAGCCCGCCGCTCGTGGCCCGGCGACCAGGGACGACGCTGACGGCGCCGCTCGTCTTCCTCCGCCTCCTTCGCCGCCACTGCCACCACCGCCACAACGTCCGACCCGCCGGCGAAGGCTCGGTCGTGCGGCCGAGGCGGGGATCCTGGCCGGCGTGGTGCTCGCCGCCGTCCTTGTCGTCGTCCTGAGCACTGGCGGTCGCTCGACGACCTCGAGCACCCGGTCCGTCGCCCGGGCCCGTCCAGGACCGCAGGTGACCCTGCTGACGCCCCCTGCGGCTCCGACGTCGATCCCGGCGAGCCCTTCGCCTCCCCCGCCGCAGCCTGTTCCGAGCACCACGACGGCCCCCGTCGCCAGCGCGCCGGTGACAACGGCACCACCCACACCAGGGGGCGCCCCCCAGATCTCCTCCCTCAGCCCGTCCCAGGGTGCTGCCGGACAGACCGTAGTGATCTCCGGCACCAATCTGATCAGCGCTGACGGGCAGATTCTGGCGCGCTTCAACGGTTCGGCAACGCAGACGCGTTGTCCGACTCAGACTTCCTGCACCGTCACCGTGCCGGACATGGGCTCGCCGGCATCGGGTGTCCCGGTGACCGTGACGACGGCAGCCGGAACGTCGAACGCCCTCACCTTCCAGTACGGCTAGGGCCTCCCCGGCGGGGGGGAAGCCGACGGGGACGACCGCCCACGCATCCGGTCGTGGGGGAGCGTCGTCGCATGGCACGAGCGAAGGTCGCGCCGAACCACGCCGACGTGGAGGCCCCGGAAGAACACGTTCTAGAGTGTTCGGCGATGTCTCGAGCGGGACGCCTGGACGTGGAGCAGCCGTGGTGACACGCCGGATCGACCTTCTCGACGGCGACTTCTACACCGACGACCCCTACTCGACCTATGCGTGGATGCGAGACAACGCTCCGCTCTACTGGGATGCGACGAACGAGCTCTGGGGTGTGTCTCGGTACGACGACGTGCTCGACGTCGAGAAGCGCAAGGACGTCTTCATCAGCTCCGATCAGGAGAAGGGCGGGTACCGGCCCAACATCCCGGCCGACCCCGCCATGATCGGCCTCGATGATCCTCTGCACCACCAGCGCCGAGGTCTCGTGGCTCGTCGCTTCACCCCCCGGGCCGTCTCGGCGCGCGAGGACCACGTCAGGGCAACGGTCCGCCGGCTCCTCGACGCCGTCGAGGCCAAGGGCGGGGAGGCCGAGATCGTGGACGAGCTGGCCGCGCCGCTTCCCGCCATGACCATCGCCTGGCTGCTCGGCTTCGGCGAGGACGCCTGGCCCGATCTCAAGGCGTGGTCCGAACGCACCATCGCCCTGGGTGGTGGCCCGAGGTACATGAACGAGGACGGGATGACGGCGGCCATGGAGTTCGCCCAGGCAGCCTCGGAGCTCCACGCCGAGCGGGTGAAGTGCCCGGCCGACGACGTGATGTCGATCTGGACTCGAGCCGAGGTCGAGGGCCAGGTGCTCGGCGTGGATACCGTCATCTCCGACTGCCTGCTCCTCCTCGACGGCGGAGCCGAGACGACGCGCACCGTCATCGCCCGGTCGCTGCTCAACCTCATCGCCCACCCCGACCAGTGGGACCTGCTCAGGAGCGGGGCCGATCCACTGGTCGCGACCGAGGAGCTCATCCGCTACGTCACACCCATCCACAACATGTGCCGGGTGGCCCGCACCGACACCGAGGTCGCTGGCCAACGGGTCGGCGCCGGCCAACAGCTCGTGCTGATGTACGGCTCAGCCAACCGCGACCCCGGCCACTTCGCCGACCCGGAGCGCTTCGACGTCACGCGCCAGCCCAACGACCACCTGGCATTCGGGTTCGGCACCCACTTCTGCCTCGGGGCTGCGCTGGCCCGCATGGAGATCCGGCTCTTCTTCGAGGAGCTCGTCGGCCGCGTGCGGAGCCTGCGGTTGGTTCCGGGCACGAACCCCGTCGAGATGCCCAACGCCTTCGTCTTCGGCCTCAGATCGGCCCACGTGGGTTTCGAGTTCGACTGAGGGTCGCCTCGTCGACGCTACGGGGCGAGCCCGAGCACACGCAGGGCGTTGGTGCGGAGGAACTTGGGCCACACGTCGTCCTTCAGACCCACGGCGGGCAGCTCGGTCATGATCCGCTCGAGCGAGAGTCCCATGGGGAAGTACCCGGCGTAGATGATCTTGTCGGCGCCCCTCGTGTTGGCGTAGTCGATGACCGCCCTGGGGTAGTACTTCGGCGCGAAGGCGCTGGTGGAGTAGTGCAGCCCGGGCCACTTGAGCATCAGCTTGACGGCGAGCTCGGTCCACGGCTCGCAGCCGTGCCGAGTGACGAACAACAGGTCGGGAAAGTCGTACATCACCTCGTCGATGAGCTCGACATGCTGGGGGGCGAACTTGAGGCGGGGTCCGGGCACGCCCGCGCAGCAGAAGACCGGGATCCCCAGCTCGACGCATTTGGCGTAGACGGGGTACATCTTCTTGTCGTTGATCGCGACCTGGGGGAAGGTTCCCGCCGGGAAGACCCCCACCGCTCGGATCCCCCAGGTCTCGTGATCACGTACCAGCTTGCGGATGCCCTCCATCCCCTCGTTGGGGTCGACGGAGGACGAGGGGATGAACCGGTCGGGATGGCGGCGCATGGCCTCGGCGGCGACCCCATCGGGGTCGCCGAGACCGATGAGCCCCCTGTCGATGCCCCAGGTGTCCATCTCCCGAAGCGTGACTCCGATCCGGTCGTCGGTGCCGCTGACCTGTCTGTCGGGCGTCCCTTTGAAGAGATACTCGGCGGGAAAGGTGAACTCCTCGCGCGACTGCGTGTCCTTGGTCTGGCGGGTGATGAAACGGTAGAGCGCCTTGAGGTCGCCCCCCGGGAAACCGATCATGGTGTCGACGACCCCGACGTCGCTGGGCATGGTCACGTTGCTTCACCTCCGTCGGTGGATACCGTACGCGAGATCCGCCCGGCTGCCAGCCGGCAGGAGGGCGACCGGCAGCCGCCGACGGCCTGCCTGCCGGCGCCGAGAAGGAGGCCGACATCAGGGACCGGCAGGCGACGGGTCAGGGATCGAACGGCCGGTTGGTCCACGACCGGCCACGGCGTCGAGAGGACGGGAACCAGCCGCCGGCCGCCCCGGTCCCACCGTCGGTGGGGATGGTGTGCCCCACCAGAAAGTCGGACAGCTCGGTGGCGAGGAAGAGAAGGACGCGGGCCTGGTCCAGCGGCTCGCCCATGCGGCCAACCGGTAGGAACGCGGGCCACTTGTCCCGGAGCTCAGGAGGATCGAACCGCTCGAAGTCGGACTGCTTCGACTGCGTGAGGTCGGGAGCGATGCCGTTGACCTTGACCCCCTTGCCCGCCACCTCGACCCCGAGGCACCGCGTGAAATGGATGGCGGCGGCCTTGAAGGCTCCGTACACACTGTCGGGCGGGTAGCCCCGCAGACCCTCGATCGAAGAGACGTTGATGATCGTCCCGCCGGCGCGATCGAGCATCGGCGGGAGGAACGCATGGGTCACCCGCATGATGTGGAGGAAGTTGACCTCGTACAGCGCCTGCCAGTGATCGGGACTGCTCTCGGCGAAGGAGGCTGGCAGGTGCACCCAGTGGCCGACGTTGTTGACGAGGACGTCGACGGGTCCGTGCTGGTCGTGCACTCGGTCGCGCAGACGGCCAACCTGGGTCGGGTCGCGGACGTCGATGGTGAACGCCGTTGCCGCTCCGCCGTCGGCGACGATGCGGTCGACGACCCGGCCCGCGGCATCGCCGTCGATGTCGACGACGAGCACGGTAGCCCCCTCGGACGCGTACAGCTCGGCGGTGGCGGCACCGATGCCGGCGCCTGCACCCGTGATCAGAGCCAGCTTGCTTGCCAGGAGTGGCTTCATCCGAGGCGGCTACCATAAGTCGTTCGGCAATTTTCGGGCAAGCAAGAGAACACC